>NZ_JAJNIU010000015.1:0-75572 GCF_022386355.1 Mammaliicoccus sp. L-M44
TACGGATTTTCGCCATGCCACGAAATTAGCATCATGCTAGCAAGTTAAGCGAACACTGACATGATAAATTAGTGGTTAGCTATATTTTTTTTACTTTGCAACAGAACCATTTTCCATATCTTCAACAGATTCAGGTGCATACTCAGCAATAATTCTATTAGCAAGTTCGACAGATTTAGGATCTCGTTTTTTTCTAGCCATAACTAACCTCCAAGTTTTAATAAGTGTATTTTAACACTATGCATAGTATTTAGCTCGGCATCCGTAACAAGTAGTTGGTTTGATTTTTAACCAACACTTTTTACGGATATAGTAAGCGATAGCGCGCTAGATTATATAAAAAAATAAACTGTGAAGTAGAGTCGTACGTTCTCTACTTACACAGTTTATTTTACACTCCCTTCGTTCCAGGCTTTTTAAATTAAATTTCTTTCAAAATGTTATAAATAGCTTCTGTGCTTTCAGCGTTGATTAATTTTTCTCTTGTTTCATCATCCATAAGTGTACGTGACAGTCTTTGTAATAGCTTCAAGTGTGTATCACTACTATCATTTGGTACAGCAATTAAGAAGATGATTTTAGGTTGTGTTTCATCTAAGCTTTCCCATTCAACACCATGTTTGTTTTTCAGAACAGCTACGACAGGCTGTTTGACAACATTTGATTTAGCATGCGGGATGGCTACATTCATACCGATTGCTGTTGTTGATTCTGATTCGCGTTTCAATACAGCTTCTTTTAACATTTCTTCATCGTCTATAAAGTTGTGATGTTTTAAATTGTGAATCAGTTTATCTATTGCGTCATCTCGAGACATCTCAGCGTCTTCTATCGTAATGACTTTTTCATGAAAGACTTGTTCTGATTCTGTCTGAGTTTCATCATTTGAACTTGATGTTTCTTTTTGATCGTTATCATCTTCATCTAATCCCATAAATGATGTTGTGATACCGCTATTAGATGATTCCATTTCAGGTGTTGCAACTGTTGCTTCTTTTTTCTTTAATAAAAGTGTAACAAGCATTGTAACACTACTTCCGATGATGACAGCAATAAAGAACCATAGTATTTTATCGATACCACCAAGTACAGCTACAATCGGACCACCATGTGCAACTCTATCGCCAACGCCACCTATAGCTGCGATCGCTGCTGCAACCATTGCACCAATCATATTTGCAGGAATAATACGTAATGGGTCTTGTGCGGCGAATGGAATAGCACCTTCAGTAATACCAAATAAGCCCATCGTAAATGATGCTTTACCCATTTCAATTTCACCTTTATTAAATTTACGTCTATTGATAAAAGTAGCAAGACCTAAACCAATTGGTGGTGTACATACAGCTACTGCAACCATACCCATAACGGCATAGTTTCCTTCAGCAATTAAAGCTGATCCGAATAAGAAAGCAACTTTGTTTACTGGACCACCCATATCGAATGCAATCATAGCTCCGATAATAAGCGCTAAGATAATACTATTTGTACCTTGCATACCTTTTAACCATGTTGTTAAGCCTTCAAAAATACTCGCAATCGGTGCACCAATAACAAATATGAAAATAAGTCCTACAATAATTGAAGAAATAATAGGAATAATGATAATTGGCATAATCGGTGCCATTGCTTTAGGAATTTTAATGTTTTTAATCCATTTTGCAATATAACCTGCTAAGAAACCAGCGACAATACCACCTAAGAATCCTGCACCAGCTTCACTTCCGTAAAAGCTACCATCAGCAGCAATTGCGCCACCAATCATACCTGGTACTAAACCTGGTTTATCAGCAATACTAACTGCAATGTAACCAGCTAGAATTGGGACCATAAAGCTAAATGCTAAACTACCGATATTTTCAATAGATTTCCAGAATGAATCATCAGGAATTTTAAGGCCTTCAGGTGTTGTATGCCCACCTAAAGTTAAAGCAATGGCCATTAATAAACCACCGACTACGATAAATGGCACCATGAATGAAACACCATTCATTAAATGTTGGTAGACCATTTGTAGACCGCTTTTTTGATCTTCGTCATCATCTGTTTGTTTATTGCCACCTTTTTCATGATGGATATGCGCATCTTGATCGATGATGCGTTGAATTAATAATTTAGGGTTGTGAATACCTTCTCTAACACTTTCGTTAATTAATCGTTTCCCGTCAAATCTTGATAAATCAACTTGTCTGTCAGCAGCGATAATAATACCGTCTGCTTCTCTAATTTCTTTTGATGTCAGAACATTTTCTGCACCGACACCACCTTGTGTTTCTACTTTAATATCTATGCCCATTTCTTTTGCGGCTTGTTCTAATTTTTCTTGAGCCATATAAGTATGTGCAATCCCGTTTGGACAAGATGTAATTGCTAATATTTTCATAACGTCAGCTCCTTCTTAATTCAATTGTAAACGCATTCACTAAAGCATAAAAAAGAATAATTGCCGTTAGTAGTGGCAATTATTCTTTAAAACGTTCAATGATATATTGTTTGAATGGTTCATCTTCTAGTTTTAGTAAATGCGTAACATTTTGTTCTGTTAATGTAGCAACACTGTGTATGATTTTCTTCATTACTTGTTTATCTTTGTCTGCAATAGATAAGAAAAATACTAAATGAACTTTATGCTGTTTCCATGATATATCTTGTCGGAGTCTAAACATTAATACATGTGACTTAAATACTTTAGTAGGGTCGCCATGTGGAATAGCAATGCCATTTCCAATATAAGTTGATGAGAACTTCTCCCTTTCTAACGCACTTTCAATATACCCACTTGATATTGCATGTTGTTGATTAAGCAAATGTTCTGCATGTTGGAATATATCAACAGTAGAATGTATGTCTGTTTCGATCGGTACTGATAGAAAGTCGATAGGCAATAATGCATCGTTGTTTAAAACAGGGTTTTGCTTCTGATTTAAAATGGTTTGAAATTTATGTGCATCTTCTTCTGAAAATAACGGCGATACTTGAACAACTTGTACATTACTAGGTAGATGTGTCAAGTCAATGTCGTGTGTTGTAACAAGTATATCTGTGTTAGTGAATGGGTATGTTGAAACATCTTCAAGTTTAATCGTATCCGTAATATTAATTTTATGGTTTAATTTTTGAATTTTTGCTTCTAATAAGCTTGAAATCCCAAGTCCGTAATAACAAGTAATGACAACATTAAATTGATCTTGTACATTACGATCTATTGATGATTGAAAATGCAATGCTAAAAATGCTATCTCATCTTCACTTAAATTGAGTTGTGCATCTTCTTCAAGTAAATGAACCGTTTCATATAAAGCGTTGAACACAAACGGGTATTGCTGTTTAATATCCTCTGTAAGCGGATTGTTAATATAAACGTTCTTAACAATGCGCAAATATGTTCTGCTGAAATGTGAATAAACATTTTCACGAAGTACAGCATCTTGCATAAAATCTATACCGACTTTGGCATTCATTTGATAAATTAAACGTTCAATATAACTTTGAATAAATATTTGTTTGAAGCCTAGGTCATATTTGTCAAAATAATAGCTAATAAAAAATGAAAATAGCTTCGCTGTTTCATCGCTTAAAGTGTATTTAAGCTGTCTATTAATATCTTCTATAATTGCCCGAGAAATGGCCAATGCCTCTTGATTAATATCCCATTGTTCAGTTGTATCGTGGATTCTTTTGAAAATAATGATCAGGTGTACGAGCAACTGTTTAATATGCACTTTTGAAGTTTGAATATGGTGATGCTCTAAGTGTTGTTCCATAATATGCATCATTAATTCGCTATGCGCTTTTGGAATTTCATTCAAAATAAAGTCCTCTACTTTAACATTGTTTGTAGAGAGCTGGTTTAAATGAAGAATAGCATTGCGAATATCCATTTCATTGCCACTTACCGTTACGCCTTTTCTTTTAACAAGGTTAATTGCAACGTCATAAGACTCACACCAAGCTTGAATTTGATTTAAATGATCGATGAGTTCATTCTTCGTTAAAGCATAGTCATCAGATAATTGCTCAAGCGTAACAGATTGTTTATACATTAATAATTGATAAGCCATCTTGATGAGCGTTTGACCGTTCTTTTCCGTATATTGATTCAGAATGGTTTCTATCTCTTCAGTTTGATACAACTCGTGATTTAATTGATAACCACGCCCTTTAATACTGATAATGACATCTTTAATTTCACTATTAATATATTTAATATCGCTTCTTACAGTTCTATTTGAAACATTCAAATAGTCAGCTATTTCAGTCCCGTTTAAATAACTATCACGATTTAAAAGTAATAGTTTCATTAATTTCACATGTCTTTCTAACAATAATCCCACCACATTTCAAGTCCACATTTAGATTCATATTATATTGTAAGCGTTTAATGAATGCGTGACAAATAAATGATTAGATACTCACTCAAGTATTCATGCGCTATAAACAGAATGCATGTATTATATCTTTCGACATATTATACTGAACTTAGATATTAAATATAAATTTTGAAGGTGACATAAATGGTTGAACATATATATTTAGATGAAACGGATATTCCATTAACACATTTTGAAGACGAAACTGTAGATGGGTTATATAAAGTAACGATTGAATTTAATGTAACGAGCGAAGCGTATCACGATATTGCTGTTTTGTTATATAGAGGGCATTTTGATGTTGAAGTTCCGGCTAAAAATAAGCAATTTAAAGGTGAAATCTACAATTATTCAACGTCTTTAACAAATTTATATGAGGAAAATCAAGTTGCGGTGTACCGTCTTGTCCTTATAGAAATACCTGAGGAACAAAAAGGATGAACAATATGAAGTTAAGTATACTTGATCAATCACCGATTGCACCTGGTCAAACAGCACATGATGCTTTTAAAGATTCGTTGGCATTAGCACAATTAGGAGAGGCTTTAGGTTATGAAAGGTATTGGCTAACTGAACATCACGGTTTGTCTAACCTTGCAAGCTCAGCACCAGAAGTATTACTTTCTTATATTGGTGCGCATACAAACCATATAAGAATTGGCGCAGGTGCCATATTATTACCACACTATAGACCTTATAAAGTTGCAGAACAGTTTAATACTCTGGCTACGTTATTTCCAAATAGAGTAGATTTAGGTATAGGTAGAGCACCCGGTGGCTCAGCGGAAGCAACTAATGCATTATCGACGCAGTTTTTAAAGCAAGTGTGGGCTTTACCAGAACTGTTAGAAGAATTATTGATGTTCTTGGAAGGGCAATTTCCTTTAAATCACGAATATCATAAAGTAAACGTGTTACCTCAACCTGATGTACCACCAATACCTTGGTTATTAGGAACAAGTGAGAAAAGTGCTTTACTTGCTGCTAAAAATGGCATGCCATATGTGTTCGGTGCTTTTATGAGTGATCAAGATGGTCGTGCAATTGTTGATCGTTACCGTGAACACTTTGAACAAAGAAATCAAGAAACGCCTAAAGTGATTGTTACGGTATCTGTTATATGTGCAGAGACTAATCAAGAAGCTGAAACACTTGCGATAGAAAGTTTAATACCTAAAGCGCAAGGTGAAGATAAAAAGGAAAAAGTACAAACATTTGATGCGTTAAGTGACCGAGAAAAAGAAATGCTTTATGATATGAAAGACAATATGATCATAGGTGATGTCGAAACCGTTCAATCAAGACTTCAAGCGATTCAAGCAGAATATCAATGTGATGAAATCATGGTTAGTACAAATACAATAACGCATGAGGATAGAATGCAATCTTATGGATTATTAGCACAAATATAATTACTTGTTTCAGAACTCAAATATGTTATTAAAGGGTGATTTCGTATGATTTTATTAATAGGAAAAATCATCATCTCAGTTGGTCTCATAGTCGGTTCAATTATAGAAGAAACAATAAGAGCTAAACGAAAAAAACAGTCTAGAACGAAATAGGGTTCTAGACTGTTTTTTGTTAATTTCAAATATCATGATTTCACATGTTTATTTATTTCGGATACGAGTGCTTGTACGCCTTTATATTCTAAATGCACGCCGTCATATGCGAAGTATTCTGAATGGTCTTTTGCTTTTTGATACCAATTGACTAATTGAACATTCTTATGTGAATCTGCTGCTTTCGAAAGTTTTTCGTTGACACTTTGTTCCCAATCTCTTGGTACGTGTGTGTTAACGACGTAAACATGGGCATTACCGAACATTTTAATGAGCTTCGTCAAATCATCATATGAAAAATCGCCATTCGTTCCAAGTTCAAGTACTACTTGTTGATTAGCTTTGTTAAATGTACTGTATTTCTCTTGAACGAGTGGAATAGCATCATTTAAATTACGGCCGACTTTACAATCTATTATTGCATCTGGATATGCTTTATGTATTTCTTCGCCGATATCAACCATGACGGAATCACCGATAAATAACATCTTTTCTTGATGTTTCCCTTTATGATTAATGGTTTGTTCGCTATTAACATTAATTTTAGGAATAGGTAATATCAAACTATTCCTATCATCGTGATTTGAAACTTTAAACGTCGTCTTGGCATGATGATGTTGCGTTTGTTGTAAATAATCAAAATGTCCTGAAAGTATTGTTAACGTAAGACCAACTAATACTAAAGTAATGCTACTTTTAGCAATGAGTGATTTTAATTGAGCTTTTCCAGGTTTAAAATAGGCTAACCCTCGTACTCTAATGGGTACTTCAACATAGCGATATGAACATTCAGCTAACAGTAACGTTAATATGATTTCAATCAATATCATGTAAAAGGGGATTTGCCCTTGAACGAAATGCTTATTGGTAAATGTTATGACAGGATAATGCCATAAATATAAACTATAGGATCTCTGTCCAATCCATAACAATAATCGATTACCTAATGCTTTAGATAATAACGTACTAGGATGAACGGCACTCGCAATGGCAGGTAAAGAACTTAAAGATATAAGATGAATACCACCAAAGTATAACCAATTGTCATTGGATGAAACAGTCAACATAAAATAAATTAATAGCGCAATTGAAATACAACCTATCGTTTCGATTCCAATCTTTAACGGCGTTATAATTTGCTGTTTCAATCTAAAAGGCGGCCATATGTATGCTAGTAATACACCTAATAACAAAGTTTGTAATCTAGTGTCTGTTCCAAAATACACTCTTGAATTATCAACATTCGGTTCAGCAATTAAAATCATTAACAATAATGAAATAAGAGAAGATATAAATACAACTAAAACGAAATGTCTTTTCAACTTTTTAATGCGAAGTAAAATCATTAATAAAATTGGCCAAAATACGTAAAATTGTTCCTCAATTGCTAAACTCCATAAATGTTTAAGTGGCATCACTTTAAAGCTATCAAAGTAACTAACATGATGAAAAATATACCACCAATTGGATACATAAAATAAAGCAGCAAACGTATCTTGTTTCACATTTTTAATAATACTCGGTTCAAATAATAGCGTATATATGAGTACAATACTTAATAAAAATAAGACTGCCGGCAGTAACCTTTTAATACGTTTCTTCCAAAAATGTAAGAGGTCAATCGTGCCTGTATGTTGATATTCATGGATTAATAAGCTCGTGATTAAATAGCCAGAAATGATAAAAAAAGTATCCACACCTAAAAAACCACCCGATAACCACTTAGGATTAAGGTGATAAATGATGATAGCTATAACCGCAATTGCACGTAAGCCATCTAAACCATATAAATAACGAATTGAGTGTGACTTTATCTCTTTCATTTGACCATTCATTTCACATTGACTCCTCAATAAATTGTAAAAATTTCCAATAAGAAATATTGTACCATAATTTACCAAAGATATACAAAAAAGGATAGTAGATAGAAGGAGGCTAACGATCAAGAGTCGAAAACAAGATCGTTAGCCGGCAAAATAAATAAAAAACTGGACCATATCAATCATGGTCCAGTCTTATATTATAAATCCACTTAACACATTCGTTTCAATAACTCAGTTTTAATAATATTTTGTGCTTCTTTGTAATTCTCTGCAGTATGTTCCTGTGCATTGACAATAAGTAAGTCGATTAATTCAGAATCACTTTTTTGACTAACTTCATCTTCGAATTGGAAAATGTTTTCCTCTGTTTCCCTATGGCTCGCGTTTGGCTTAATAATTTGATAGTAATTATCAGCGCCTAATCCACCTTCTTCAATCATAACTGAAATCTCTGAAGATCTTTGTTCATTCTGTCGGTTCACTTTTATAAGATTTTTACCTTCAACAGTCATTTGAAAAACCTCCTTGATTACTCATAATGAATATCCAAAATTCAAAGCAAGAGACAAATACCTATTTAACATTAGTGTATTATTACACAAGAGAAATTACAACTAGAAAGCTCAAATAAAAATTTTTAATGTATTATTACAACACATAGTATGACCAGAACACCTTATGATTTACTTTTACACAATATTAATTTAGAATTGGTATATAAAGAATTAAGATATCTCTTAAAGAAAGTTGCAATTCTTTCAGACCTTTATATTTATGTATACCCAATTCATGAATATAATACATCTTAAATTTTAGAAAGGTGATCAAAATGGATAATAACCAACCAAAAGACGTTATTCTCATTGGTGCTGGTATTTTAAGTACGACATTTGGTTCTTTTTTGAAAAATATTGAACCAGATTGGAATATTAAGTTATTCGAAAGATTAGAACAACCAGCAATTGAAAGTTCAAATGAAAAAAATAATGCTGGTACAGGTCATGCTGCGCTATGCGAATTAAACTACACAGTTGAGCAAGAGGACGGTTCAATTGATGTTGAAAGAGCGAAAGAAATTAACGAGCAATTCGAAATTTCTAAGCAATTTTGGTCATACTTAGTTAAGAGTAAAGCTATCGAGAATCCTCAAGAATTCATTAGACCATTACCACACATCAGTTTCGTAATGGGTATTCGAAATGTAGATTTCTTAAAACGTCGTTATGATGCATTAAAATCTCTACCAATGTTTGAAGGCTTAACTTATACAGAAGATCATAAAGTATTAGCTGAGTGGATGCCTTTAATGATGAAAGGTCGTAATTCAAACGAACCACTTGCAGCAAGTAAAATTGACGAAGGTACAGATGTTAACTTCGGTGAATTAACACGTAAATTAGTTAAAAATATCGAAAAACACGAAAATGCACAAGTTCATTTCCGTCATGAAGTAGTAGACTTTAAACAACTTTCTAATAGTAAATGGGAAGTTAAAGTTCGTAATTTAGAAACTGGTAAAGTAGAAACGCATGTTGCTGATTATATCTTTATCGGTGCAGGCGGACATGCCATTCCATTACTACAAAAAACAAAAATTCCTGAAAGTAGACATCTTGGAGGATTCCCAATTAGTGGTGCATTCTTAGTATGTAACAACCCTAAAGTTGTAAGTGAACATAATGCCAAAGTTTATGGTAAAGAGCCACCTGGCACACCACCAATGACTGTACCTCACTTAGACAGACGTTATATTCAAGGAAAAGAAAGTTTACTATTTGGTCCATTCGCAGCAATCGGTCCAAAATTCTTGAAAAACGGATCTAACTTAGATTTATTTAAATCTATTAATACAAGTAATGTTGTGACAATGTTATCTTCAGGTGTTAAAAACTTATCACTTGTAAAATATTCAATTCAACAAGTATTACAACGTAAAGAAGATCGTATGAAAGAATTGCGTCGATTTGTACCAGATGCAAAAGACGAAGATTGGGATATTCATATCGCTGGTAAACGTGTACAAGTTATTAAAGATACAGAAGAACATGGCCGTGGATTTATTCAATTCGGTACAGAAGTTGTAAATTCAGAAGACCATACTGTAATTGCTTTATTAGGTGAATCACCAGGAGCATCAACATCAGTATCTGTAGCTTTAGAAGTAATCGAGAAGAACTTCCCTCAATATATGGATAATTGGGAATCTAAAATTAAAGAAATCATCCCTTCATATGGTGAATCTTTAATCGAAGATACTGCTTTATTGAAGAAAACTCGTAAACAAACAGCAGAAGCTTTAGAATTAAATAAATAGTGTTGAACCACAGAAGCCATTCCGTTAAGTCGGAATGGCTTTTTTTATATTTTCTTTTTGTAGTGTGATTCATTCATCATCTCCTTCTAATTATTTGCTTGTGTATTATTGTTTCATTTATCAAACAATAATATTTCAAATTATTTTAGTGTGAGATGTGATATTTTCGCTTGGTGATTGGTATTTCAATGTTGTTGTATATACGATGCATGAGTAATTTAATGACCATAATATTTTATTGATATAATGAAGTTTTTTGTATGCGTAATGATTTTCAGGGTATACGTATGTTCTGAACGAGCGATAATTATTTTAAAAAATATTACAACTACAGTATGTGAGGAGGTACTAAGTGTTAGTTGTAATTATTTCGAATTTGTAATTAAAAAGATATTGTCGTATACCTTTTTACTTTTCTTTCATATTTACACTATGTTATATTTACTAATGTAAGGGCTTACATTTTATTGGGGAGGTCTTTTATGGAATGATTGTAATTATGAAAGATAGGGGATAATCGTATGCAAATTATTTCGTTCGAAGATTTGAAAGACATTGTCAAAAGTGGAGATGTTATTTCACTGGCAGCATTATCAGTGAGTAATTTACCAGTGAGTGTCTTAAAACATTTGGTTAAAGCTCATGATGAATATGGAAATCTTAATGATTTAACTTTTATGGTTGCGAATGATATTAGTGATTATCGTGGTGATGGTTATGATTTAGATTCATTTGTGAGTAGAGGTATGGTTAAAAGGCTCATTATGAGTATTATCATTGGTTCACCTAAAACGATAGAAGCGATAAAGAATAATGATGTAGAAGCATATTTTGTACCGCAAGGATTGTTAGCTACACATTATCGTAATTCGTTAGCCAAATTTCCAGATATGATTTCTAAAATAGGTTTACACACTTCCGTGGATCCTAGATTTGAAGGCGGAAAAGTCAATGATGTGACTAAGGAAGATATCGTTTCTTTATTAGAAATTAATAATGAGGAATATTTACAATATAAATTTCCTAAAGTTGATATTGCATTGCTTCGTGGTACATACGCTGATAGCGAGGGGAACATTTATATGCATCATGAAGCACATTTGGGAGAAGGCTATGGTGCTGCTTTAGCGGCGCATCAAAATGGTGGAAAAGTTATTGTACAAGTTAAAGAAATTGTACAACATGGTAGCTTTAAGCCAACAGAAGTCTTTATTCCTGGAGAGCTTGTGGATTATGTATGTGTAAATGATGACCCAAAACATCATAGACAAACCATTCAAAATTATTATGACCCAGCTATTTCGGGTGAATATAAAGTACTTAGTATGCCTGAACCAATTAATGAATTGAGTACACGTAAAGTGATTTTACGACGTGCTGCCCAATTTTTAAATGTAGATAATGTTGTGAGTATAGGGTTTGGCATTAACAATGAATTATCGAATTTATTGGTTGAGGAAAAAGCTGAAGATTTAGTTCAGCTGAATATAGATACGGGTGTATTTGGTGGAATGATAGGAAGTGGTCAAAACTTCGGATTAAATTACAATTTAGATGCGAAGATGCGACATGAAATGACATGGGACTTTATTTATAGCGGAGGCATAGATGTAGCTTATTTAAGCTTTGCTGAAGTGGATCAGTTTGGTAATGTCAATGTTTCAAAATATGGCGATAGAATGAATGGTTGTGGAGGATTCATAGATATTAGTCAAACGGTCCAAAAAATTATTTTCTCAGGAACAATGGTAGTAGGAAGTAAGGCTACTTGGAATGATAAAGGTTTAGTAATTGAAAAAGAAGGTCATGCTCAGAAATTTGTTGAACAAGTACATAATATGGACTTCAATGCATCATATGCTAAAACGTTAAATCAAGAAGTCTATTATGTAACGGAACGCGCTGTATTCCAATTAACCGATGAAGGTGTCAAATTAATTGAAATTGCAGCTGGATTAGATTTAGAGAAAGATATTCTATCCAATATAGCATTTCAACCGATAATTGCTGAAGAACTTAAAGTAACGGATCAGCAAATTTATCAAGAAAATTGGGGAGGATTGCAACAACGTATTAAAGACAATGGTTCAAACTATTAAGGGGGTAGTTTAATATGAATTACGATTGGATTAAAACGAGAGCGCAATATGACGAAGAAAAGGCAGCAGTTACCGATCCACTAAAAGGAACAGAATGGACTTATCAAGATTTAAATATTCGTGCTGAGAACTTGGCCAACCATCTTGAAGAACAAGGCATAAAAAAGGGAGATGTCGTTGGGATATTTGCACCTAATGATGTAGCGGTGATTGACTTACTATTCGCTTCATTTAAGATTGGCGCAGTATACTTCCCAATGAACTGGAGACTCAAACCGAACGAAATTGAAAGTGTTATTGAAGATTCAGGTGTGAAGTTTATATTCTATGCAAATCGTCATTTAAGTAGTTTACAAGGGATTGCAGATGACTATTTACACATGGATATCGATTCACCTGAATATGATGAACTTGTAAATCCTAAAAATCATAAACCATTCAAGACAGTAGATGTAGGTCGTGATGATTTAGCGGCATTAATGTACACAAGTGGTACAACAGGATTACCAAAGGGTGTCATGTTCACTTATGATTCATTCACATCGAATGCGATTAATACGATACTCACTTATAAAGTGAATTCAGGATTTTCATCTATTATTTCGTTACCGATGTTCCATGTATTTGGGTTTAATGATTTAGTCATTCCGTTATTGATGGCAGGTGGTTCACTCGTATTACATCGTTACTTCGAAGGTGAACAACTCAATGATCTAATGGCTAAATACAAACCGAATTACTTATCGCTTATTCCAACAATGTATTACGCCATGTTAGTAGCACCTAACTTTGATGTGAAGAACTTTGACAATATTGATTTTCTTATTCAAGGTGGTTCAGCACCGTTACCTGGTGTTCAGAAAAAATTTGCAAGCATGGGGTTAAATATTATTAATGGTTATGGCTTAACAGAAGCACCATTAGCGATGATAAATACACCTACTAATTCACTTAAAAAGCCAATGAGTATAGGGAAGCCTGTCATGTACGTAGAATCAAGATTATTTGATGAAGATTTCAATGACGTACCTGTAGGTGAAATTGGTGAATTAGCGATTAAAGGTAAACAAGTTACACCAGGTTATTGGCAAAAACAAGAAGAAACGGATAAATCTTTCCATGATGGCTATTTCTTAACAGGTGATTTAGCACGTATAGATGAAGATGGCGATATATTTATCGTAGATAGAAAAAAAGAACTGATTATTACAGGTGGAGAGAACGTCTTGCCATCTGAAGTTGAAATCGTTCTAGCTGGTCATCCACTCGTCGCACAATGTGTCGTCGTAGGTTATGAAAATGAAAAATTTGGAGAAACTGTAGCGGCTGCTGTGTTACTGAATGAACAAGACCCAGATTTCGTAGAGAAATTAGATGCTTATATGCGTGAGAACTTAGCGAGTTATAAAGTACCTAAAAATTATCTATCCGTGACGAAAATGCCATTAACTTCAACTGCTAAACCAGACAAGTTAGAAGTGAAAGAAATGATGAAGAGAAAGTTTCAACAATAAACAAAGATGACGCTAACATGAATACTAAATTTTTTTAGAGAAATATGTAAGCGCTTTAATAATATTTGGAGGTCATTTATATGTCAACAAAATTAGAAACGTTAAAAGCATTATTCCCAGAGGATGTATTGAATATTTCGAAACAATTAACAGATGGTGAAGTCAAGTTCTTAAAGCAACTTGATGATTTATTAGAAGAAAAATATCGTCCAACGATCAACGAACATTGGGTGAATGCGACAGTGCCAGAAGACTTCTTCGATGATATGGGTAAACTCAACTATTTCCAAAATCCATTATTATTTGAAGGGCGTGAAGGTGCTAAGACACCTAGTCAATTATTCCAATTTTTCATGTCTTATGTCGTAGCACGATTCGATGTATCTTTAGTGACATTATTAGGTGTCCATCAAGGATTAGGACATAATTCATTCTTATTCGGTGGTAGTAAAGAACAAGTTGCATACTATATCCCTAAATTACAATCACATGAACTAAGAACATGCTTTGCGTTAACTGAACCAGAACATGGATCAGATGTTGCAGGTGGTCTTGAAACAACTGCAAAACGTGAAGGAGATAAATGGATTTTAAATGGTGAAAAGAAATGGATAGGCGGCGCAAATTTAGCGGATGTTATTCCAGTATATGCTGTTGATGTTGAAACAGGTAAACCTAAAGGCTTTATTGTTAGACCAGAACAAGCAGGTGTAGATATTGAAGTGATTGAAAATAAAATTGCTTTAAGAATCATCCCAAATACAATTATTAAATTAGACAATGTAGAAGTTGAAGAAGATCAAAGACTTCAAAATATAAATGGTTTTAAAGATATTGCGAAAGTACTTTATTCTACACGTGCAGGTGTTGCTTATATGGCAACGGGTGCTTTAGCAGGTGCTTTACGCGCAACACTTGATTATGTAACAGAACGTAAACAGTTCGGTAAAGAAATTAGTAAATATCAACTAATCCAAGAGAAATTAGCAATGATGCAAGGGAATTTAGCACACTCAATGTCTATATGTGCTCAACTTGCTAGAATGCAAGAAAATGGTGAATATGACGAAGTTGCCACTTCAACTGCTAAGATGATGAACTCGCTTAGATTAAGAGAATCTGTCGCAATGGGTCGAGGTATCACAGGTGGTAACGGTATTTTAGCTGAATATGATATTGCGAGATTCTTCTCAGATGCAGAAGCAGTATACACATACGAAGGTACACACGAAATCAATGCACTGTTAATTGGACGTGCATTAACTGGAGATTCAGCATTTATTTAAGCTAACTGAGCAAGATGAAACACACTCAGAATATATGAATTTGGAGGACTTTTTATGACGATAAGTAAAGCGACCGTTCTAGGTGCAGGTACAATGGGTAGCCAAATTGCTGCACTATTAGTGAATGCAGGTTTAAAAGTAAAATTATTAGATATAGTAATCGATGAAAAAGACCCGAATAAAATTTCTAAAAAAGCATATGATGTGATTACAGATGCTAAAAGACCTTTATTATTCGATTTAGAATTTGCATCTAATTTATCTTACGGTAATTTCCAAGATGATTTAACAGGTGAAGATGATGCAGATATTTATATTGAAGCGGTTAAAGAAGAATTAGATATTAAACATCAAGTTTGGAAGCAAGTTACTCAAGTTGCGAAAGATAATGCGATATTCGCGACGAATACTTCAGGTATTCCAATTGAAGCAATATCTAAAGCATTTAACGATCAAGATAAAGAAAGATTTTTAGGATTACATTTCTTTAATCCACCTCGCATTATGAAACTTGTAGAGGTCATTCCGAATCGTAATACGTCAGATGCGATCGTTGAAAGAACACAAATATTCGCTGAAGAAGTACTTGGTAAAGGGGTTGTCGTTGCGAATGACGTGCCTGGATTTGTAGCGAACAGAGTTGGTACACAAACGATGAATGACATTATGTATCGTGGCGAAGAACAAGGGTTTTCAATTATTGAAGTAGATGCTTTAACAGGTAGAGCAATTGGTAGACCGAGTACCGGAACATATGGTTTATCTGACTTAGTTGGTTTAGATATAGCCGTTACCGTTACGAGAGGACTCCAACAAGTGCCTGAAGAGCAACCTTATTTCAAAGATACTAAAGTTGCCGATACACTTGTTAAAAATGGCTCGTTAGGTAGAAAAACGAAACAAGGTTTCTATAAAAAAGATAAAAAGACAAGACTCGTTTACGATATAGAAAGCGATACGTACGTACAACCTGAACCGCCTAAATTCGAAATTCTTACTAAATTTAGTAAAGACTTAAAATCTAATTTAGATGTTATTTTTAATGCTGAAGATGATGCAGGTAAATTCTTATGGGAAACATTAAGAAATAATTTCTACTATTCAGCGATTAATGTGCCTAAAGCTGCATCTGACTTTAAAGATGTAGACCGTGCGCTTGTATGGGGATTTAACTGGAAAAAAGGACCGTTCCAACTTTGGGACTTAATGGGCTTTGACCGTGTTAAAGATAGAATGAAACAAGAACTCGGTGAATTACCTGAATGGATCGAACAACAAAGCGGTGGCTTCTATAAAGAAGGTGAATCAATAGACCGTGTTACACCGACATCAGCTTTTATTGACCGTGAAGTTTGGAATAGAGAAGATTCTAATTTATCAGTAGCAAACAAAGATCAATTATTACTCAAAATTCAAAGTAAAAATAATATTATATCTGATGGCTTTGCGAACGACTTAATAGAATCGATTGATTTATTAGAACAAGAAGACTATACAAGCATGGTTATATATGCAGATGGTAATAATTTTAGTGTCGGTGCAAACTTGTTCTTAATGAAACAAGCACATGAAAGTCAGAAAGTAGATGAATTAGTAGGTCCGGCAATTGATAAATTACATGAAAGTTTCGGCAGAATGAAATATTCACTTAAACCTATCGTAACTGCAGTTCATGGTAGAGCTTTAGGTGGCGGTTGTGAAGTTGTCTTACATTCACCATTTATCGTTGCTGCGAGTGAAACATACATTGGATTAGTTGAAACTGGTGTAGGTCTATTACCTTCAGGTGGTGGATTAGCAGAGTTTGCAGATAGAGTACTTAGAACAAATCATAAAAATGATGATAAACAAGCATCGATTACGAAAGTATTAATGAATGTAGGTTTAGCTAAAGTATCTACAAATGCATACGAAGCTAAGAGATATGGTTATTTAAGAGATATCGATACAATCATTTTCAACAAAGAAAGACGTGTTGAAGTTGCTTTAAATAAAGCGAGATATGAATCTGAAGCGAACTATATTCCTAAACCTAAAGCTCAATATCCAGCGCTAGGCAGAGATTTTAAAGCTTTAGCACAATCTGAACTAGATGCGCAAAGAATTGGTCACTTCATTAGTGATTATGACTACGAAATTACTTTAAAAGTTGCACATATACTTGCAGGTGGAGATTTACCTCGTAATACGTATATTAATCAGCGATATATTCAAAAGCTTGAACGAGAAGGCTTTTTATCTCTACTCAAAAATGAAAAAACATATGATCGTATTACGCATATGTTAGAAAAAGGTAAACCATTACGTAACTAATGAAGTGTTGAATAAGAGAGGATGGATATCAATGCAAGAGGCATATATAGTAGCATACGGACGTTCTGCAGCAGGTAAAGCTAAACCAGGTGGTGCATTATTTCATGAAAGACCTGATGAAGTTGCAGCTCAAGTATTAAAAGGTGTACTCAATCGTGTAGGTGGTACATTTGATGGTAGTATGGTTCAAGATGTTATCGTGGGGAACTCTTTTCCTGAAGGATTACAAGGTCAAAATATCGCGCGTTCAATAGCATTACTTGCTGGATTACCAAATGAAGTGCCTGGACAAACTGTTAATCGTTATTGTTCTTCAGGCTTGCAAACCATTGCGATAGCAGCGAATGAAATTATGTCTGAGCAGGCAGATGTGCTTGTAGCAGGTGGCGTTGAATTAATGAGTGCCGTACCAATGGGTGGTAATGAGCCAACAAATAATCCAGAGTTACAAGAAGCGGATACAGGTGTTTCTTACCCTATGGGACTAACTGCAGAAATGGTTGCTGAAGAATATAAAGTTTCAAGAGAAGAACAAGATGCTTATGCAGTTGAAAGTCATAAAAGAGCATCAGAAGCACAAAAATCAGGTAAGTTTGAAGATGAAATTATGCCGATCGAAGTGCATAAAGTTAAATACGATGAGAACGGTCCAAATGTAACGAAAGAAACATTTAAACAAGATGAACTCATTCGTCCAGAAACAGATTTAGAGACTTTATCTAAATTAAGAACAGTATTTAAGGCTGACGGTACAGTTACAGCAGGTACATCGGCTCCACTTACAGACGGAGCAGGATTTGTTGTATTGATGTCAGGTGACAAAGTAAAAGAATTAGGCGTTAAACCAATTGCTAAATTTGTAGGATTTAAAGCAGTAGGTGTAGATCCTAAATTAATGGGCATAGGACCAGCTTATGCAATACCAGAAGTATTAGAATTAACGAATTTATCAGTAGATGATATCGATTTAGTAGAACTCAATGAAGCATTCGCATCACAAACAGTAGCATCTATTAACGAAGCAGGATTAGATATTAATAAGACAAACGTTAACGGTGGTGCAATAGCACTCGGACACCCACTCGGTGCAACAGGTGCTATGTTAACAGGTAAACTGTTGTCAGAAATGAGTAAACGCCCAGACTCCAAATACGGTATGGTAACAATGTGTATCGGCGTAGGAATGGGAGCAGCAGGCATATTTGAATACGTAAGATAATATATGTAAAGCATTCGATCATACGGTCGAATGCTTTTTTGTTGGTGTGAGGGGTGAGTAAAATATGTGAAATCGGCGAAGATGTTAGTTAAAGTTGTAATAAACACACGAGATCGCTGAAGATGTGAGTTAAAGGCGTAGTAAACTCACATCTCTTCATATCTCACCTCAAACAAAAAAGACGAGACATACATTTTGTCTTATCCTCCAATCACTGCTTTTCCTATGATTGTTGATGATATTTTTCTTTTTCAGCTTCTCTTAATTCAACGCGGCGTATTTTGCCTGAGTTTGTTTTAGGTAGCTCGGATACAAATTCGATTGCTCTTGGATATTTATATGGTGCGACGTCACTTTTTACGTAAGTTTGTAATTCTTTGACGAGTGCGTCGTCGCCTACGATATCATTTTGTAAGATGACAAATGCTTTGACAATATTACCTCTGATTTCATCTGGGCTTGCGACAACTGCGCATTCTTGTACTTTCGGATGTTTTGTGAGTGAATCTTCTACTTCAAACGGTCCGATTGTATATCCTGAACTAATGATAATGTCATCTTCTCTACCTTTAAACCAGAAGTAGCCATCTTCGTCTAAACTTGCGCGGTCTCCAGTTACATAATAGTTTCCGCGTTTTGATTTTTCGGTACGTTCTTCGTCTTTAAAGTAGCCTTGGAATAATGATGGTGAATCTAATGATACGGCAATGTCTCCTGTCGCACCGTTAGTTATTGGGTCGCCATCTTCGTCTATTACAGTAACATGACTACCTGGTATTGCTTTACCCATGGCGCCTGGTCTACTTTCTGTATCTTTTAAAAATGCGATGAGTAATGTATTCTCAGTTTGGCCATATCCATCTCTTACTTTAATGTTAAAGTTATGATTGAATTGTTCGATGACTTCTTTATTTAATGGTTCACCAGCTGATACCGCACTGTGTAAATCTTTTAATGTATAGTCTGAAAGATTAGGTAGTTTAGCCATTAATCGGTATTCAGTAGGTGTACAACATAATGCGTTAATTTGATGTTTTTCGAGTAAGTCCAAATATTTAGCAGCATTAAATTTGCCGTTATAGACAAATGCGATGGCGCCAGATCCTAATATAGATAGGAATGGACTCCAAATCCATTTTTGCCATCCTGGTGCTGCAGTTGCCCATACAGTATCTTGGTCTGTAATACTTAACCAATGTTTTGGCGCTGTTTGGATGTGCGCAAATCCCCATCCATGTGTATGTATAACAGCTTTTGGTAATCCAGTTGTACCAGATGTATATGATAATATTGCGATATCATCACGTTTTGTTTCATCAACTGTAAGTTCTGAGCTTGCAGTTTGTATTTCTTCATCGATAGAAATCCAATCTTGTTGTTTAGAGCCTACAATAAATTTAGTGAGTTGATCATATTCTTGAATATTATCAAATTCGCCTGTACATTGATCAATGACTACGACTGCATTGACTTCACCGTGTGTAATGCGATGTTGTAAGTCTTTAGTTCTTAACATTTCTGAACTTGGAATGATAATAAGGCCAAGTTTGAGTGCAGCAATGTATACTTCATATGTTTTTATTGAGCGTGGCATCATTATAAGTACTTTGTCGCCTTTTTGAAGGCCTTGTGCTTTAAAGATGTTGCCCACTTTATTTGAATTTTGGATGAGTTTAGCATACGTAATTGTTTGTACGTTGCCATCGACATCTTCGAATATTATGGCTTCTTTCGTTTCATCTGCTGCATGTCTTTCGATTTCATTAACAATATTGTATGTTTCTGGTGCTATTAAGTCTGATCTATTCATGTTAACCTCCTCATTTTGTTTAATATATTGTTTTATTTTAACAGTGAATAATCATTAATACGAATAAATGAAACTATAGAATATTTTAAATAGTCAAACTATTGACATTTGCTAAAAATAAATATATGTTATTAAAGTATATAAAAAATTCATAGCATCTAAACTTTAGCAAGTGGCTAATCGATATTGGCTAATTGAAAAAGTAAAAACGGTGCAATGACTCACGATTAAAAATTTCAAAAAGATTACATATAAATAATAAGGAAGCAATTAAAATAACGGTAAGCGTTAGTTTGATTGAAGCCGACAATTAAAGCAAATCTGCACGAGAGGTTTGTTTTAAATTGTCGGCTTTTTTTATTGCTTTTAACAGAAAAGGAGCAACCGACATGACAGGTTTATTAGTATTATTTTTTATTTCAATTGGATTAGCGCTTATAAGTAGCATCATATATTTAGTACCAAAAGTGGCAAAGACATATATTAATGTTCACTTAGTAATCGCATTTATACCAGTGCTTATCGCATTAATTGGCTTGTGTATGACAAGCGGAAATACATATATAGGATTTTGGCATTTAGATAAATTGTCATGGTTGCTCGCACTCTTTATTTTGAGCATTGGTCTTATTATTCAAAGGTTTTCCGTACGCTATTTAGATGGAGATGCTCAGTATCGTAAATATTTTTCATTATTTACTTTTCTGACGGTGTTTGCTTCAGTTGCTTGGTTAAGTAATGATTTAAGATTAATGGCGATATTATGGGGGTTAACGTTATTTTGTTTAACGCGTTTAATCGGTTTAAACAAACAATGGCATATTACAAAACGTTTAGCGAAAAGTACTAGCGTGATCTTTATCGTTAGTTGGATTGCTTTAGTAATCGCGATTTTGCTGACATACAATATAACGGGTGAATGGCAACAGTCTACTATTTTTAGTAATGGTCATCTTGACCAATTTGATTCATGGCAAGGTGTGGTTATTCAGTTGATGTTAGTGATATCGGTCATCATTCCAGCAGCTCAGTGGCCATTTCATAGATGGTTAATAGAATCTGTAGCGGCGCCAACACCAGTTTCAGCGATTATGCATGCCGGTATTGTAAATGTAGGTGGCGTCATTTTAACGAGATTTGCACCGATTTTTACAAATGAATGGATAATTGGGTTACTTATCATTATCGCAACGATTTCAGTATTGATGGGAGCGGGCATTAGTTTAGTACATGTGGATTACAAAAGGCAGTTAGTAGGTTCAACGATTGGACAAATGGGCTTTATGCTTATCCAATGTGCTTTAGGTGTTTATTCAGCAGCTATCGTTCATCTTATGTTACATGGATTATTTAAAGCGACATTATTTTTACGTTCTGGTTCTGCTGTAAGAACTTTTGATATGCCTTCAAGAATGAATGAAAGTGTGTCATATATATGGGTTCTAGTTGGTCGATTATTATCAATTATGATTGGTATTATCTTTTGGCTTATGGATCCGACAAGTAGTTACCAAATCATCAGTGCGCTTATTTTAGCTTGGTCATTGTCTGTTTCATGGACGCAACTGGTCGCATATGGTGAGGGTAAGTTAGGTAGAATCATTGGATTATTAGCACTATTAATTGTTGGTTTATCCTACTTTGGTGTACATCATTTATTCCATGATTTGTTACATCAATACGCAACAAATGTGAACCATACACCTATATTTGCAGTCATTATCATGATTGTATTGCTTTTAATAGGAAGTGCACTGAACTTGTGGGTTGCAAGAAATCATTCATCAAAAATCGTCACGATTATATATTTATGGATTGTACATTTAGGTGAATCGAAAGTGCAAAATATTGAAACACATCCACGCTATTTGAAAAATCATACGTTTAAAGGAGGTTATCAACATGACGCAAACAATTGAATTACAAAATGACATCACATATTCAATTAAAGAGGCGAGTCGTGTCATAACACCACTTTCTCCTATTAATATATTTGCAGCGAGACATCCTTGGGCAGGTTTAGAAGATCGTACTTTTGAAGATGTTGCGAGATGGTTTCAAAAGGTACAGGATGTCGATTTGTATCCGAACGAAAGTTTATTATTTGCTGCAATTGAAAATGGAGAAATTAAACAGGAATATATAGAAGAACGATTATCGGCATGGCTATCGAACGATAATACGCCATTAAACAAAGTGATGTTAAGAGAATACGCTGAAAGCATATTGTTTAATAGAACTCATAAAGTAAATCTTACTGAACAAGATCAACAACAATTAAGAACCTCATTAGAAAATGTTGCACTAAATAAACAACAAGATGATGACATTATTTTAAGTACGCGTATTGAACAATATTCTGGACAGACGTATTTAGATAAGTTGAATGCACAAGTGATTAAGTGGAGTAAATTATATCTTGATGATAATCAATCAGGATGGGCAATCCATAAAGATGGTAAAGGTTTCTATAAAAACTGGAAGAGGTTAGCTCATTTGGATCCTGCTTTATCGAAGGCAGAAAGGCATAAAATAAAAATGCTACCATCAACATCTATTGAAACAATAGAAAGTTGTTTAGACAAACTTGGTATATCAGAAGCACAAGTACAATCATATCTTGAAATACACTTGTTGGCTTTACCAGGATGGGCAGGTATGATGCTTTGGAAAGACGAACGTTTAAACTTGCTGACGGATTTTTTAGCTATAAGATTGGCTTTGGAATGGACATTGATGAGTGAGCATGCTCAAGAACAACAACATACTGACCATGACATTTCTCTAGTGCTATCTTGGTTTAAAACTGGCATTTTAACGTTGGAAAATTGGTTCGCATTATCTCAAGGTGAACGAGAAGACTATATAGCATTTGCACATCAATTTGATCGTATTACACAACATAAATTATTGCTTGAATCTTGGGAAGATACATATGCGTCACAATTACAAAGTGAAATTCAATCTCATATCCATCATGAAGATGATAAAGCACCTGTAGAGGCACAGCTCGCTTTTTGTATTGATACGCGTTCGGAACCTTTTAGAAGACAATTAGAAATGGAAGGTCCTTTCGAAACGATTGGCATTGCAGGATTCTTTGGATTACCAATTGAAAAGTGTGAACTCGGACATCAACATACACATAATGCTTTACCAGTAATGAATAAACCGCAACATAAGATTTATGAATACGAAGATGCACATCAATCCAATCATTACGTTGAAAAGAAAAAAAGTATTTCGTCAATATTTTATACATTTAAAAAAATGAAACAAAATGTATTACCAAGTCTGTTGCTTCCAGAACTAACAGGTTCATGGCTAAGTGTACAAACGATTGCGAGAAGCTTTATGCCTAAACGTACGGGATATTTGGTCAATCGATTTAATAAAAATCTTATGAATAAACCGGAAACGAAACTTTCTATAGATCATGCACCCAATCGGTTTGGTGATTTACCTATTGGGTTTACGAAACAAGAACAGCTTACTTACGCACGAGAAGCATTGGAATTAATGGATTTAACGGAAGATTTTGCGCCGTTAGTGGTCATATGCGGACACGGTAGTCATAGTGCAAACAATCCTTATGCAGCTTCATTAGATTGTGGTGCATGTGGTGGTTCAGCGAGTGGTTTCAATGCGAAAGTATTAGCTACTTTGTGTAATTTGCCTGAAGTTAGAGAAAGTCTCAAAAGCTATCACATTATAATTCCGGAAGATACAATCTTTGTTGCTGCTGAACATAGCACGACAACTGATCAATTAGAATGGCTATATGTGCCACAACTTTCAAATCAAGCTGAGCGCGCATTAGAAAAATTAAAACTAGCTTTGCCTAAAGCTGGGCATCAAGCAAATCGTTTAAGACTTAAAGATATTCCAGGTATGGAACATTCAAACGAACAATCGACAACTAAAGCAGAACAGTTGGCAAGTGACTGGAGTGAAATTCGACCAGAATGGGGATTAGCTAGAAATGCAACATTTGTAATTGGTAAGAGAACATTAACAGAGCAATCACAATTAAATGGTCGCGCGTTCTTGCATAATTATGACTGGACGAAAGATCATGATGGTGAAATTTTAAATACAATTTTAAGTGGGCCGGCGACAGTTGCTCAATGGATTAACTTACAATATTATGCTTCAACAGTTGCACCTTACTATTACGGAAGCGGCAATAAAATCACCCAGACGGTGACGAGTGGCATTGGTGTTATGCAAGGAAACGGTAGTGATTTACTGACAGGTTTACCTTGGCAATCAGTTATGAAAGCTGATGGGGAATATTATCATGCACCGATTCGATTATTAGTTGTGATACAAGCGCCGAATGATTACATTCGTAAACTACTCAAAGAAAATACTGCGCTTAACACGAAAGTTAAAAATGATTGGTTAATGCTATCAAGTATAGATGAAAATGGTGAATGGCATAAATGGTAAATAAATGAGCAGGAAAACAATTTATGTCCAGGACTCGAGAGGATGTATAATATGAATGATGAAAAAAATATACTCATACTATCTGATTTAAATACACATCTAGAAAGCCAACTTGTAGAATCTTTAAATTTCAACCCAAATCATGTGATGTCGATACAAAGCTTTCAGGCAGAAATTGCGCATGCATATGGTGATGTGATGCGGTCTATTATTATCGCGATTTACGAATATGATATAGAGAATGTTTATATCATTAGAAAGTCAGACGATAAACAAGTGATCGCATTACCTGAAAGTGTCAAAAGTCATACAGAAAAAATTAAAACACTTGATTACTTATTTGAAAATTGTAAGCCTGAGTTTAGTAGTGACAATATTCATGAATGGTTAAATGGTGAAAGTGATATTCATCAAAGTATTAAACAAAGCATTCATCAAGTGTCTAATCATCCACTAATACCATCTGGTATTACAATAAACGGTATGACCATCAATCAAAATAATATTGAAACAATTGCTGAACATTTAACATAAAGCAAAATTAGCATTAAGGAGAGACAAATATGGAAATGACTAAAGGAGCATGTGAATCAAAAATTAGTAAAGCCATTACACAATGGGAAAAAGAATATCTAGGTAGAGGCTCTCTATCTGTTAAGACAGATATTTTAAGAGATATGATTATTGTTGATTTACAAGGTGTCCTTACACCTGCAGAATATAGCGTATGTGAAACACAAGAAGGTTTATTGAGTATAAAACGGACACGTTCAAAATTAGTAGAATCAGATATGGAACATTTATACCAAATGATATTTGATATTACCCAACAAGACGTCAAAAGTTTCCATACAGATTTAAGTTCACGTACAGGTGAACGTATGATGATTTTTAAAATGCATCATAATATAGAAGAACTTTTTAATTAATAATTGCCAGAAATCGATAATGAAAACCCTTTAAAAATAAAAAATAGAAAGATAATCATAATTTTAATAAAATTTAATTAAAAATTTACATTAGCTTAACAATTATAGTTTATTATTCACAATGGTTACAATAACTTTAAAGAGGTGTGTTATGGAACTCTCGGCATTACAAATGATTTTTACATTCATCGGTGGTTTAGGTATCTTCCTATACGGCATTAAACAAATGGGCGATGGCTTACAAGCAGCAGCAGGAGATAGATTAAGAGGTATATTAAATAGATTTACAAGTAATCCTATTATGGGTGTACTTGCAGGTATGATCGTGACAATTTTAATACAAAGTAGTTCGGGAACAACGGTTATCACAATCGGACTCGTAAGTGCTGGATTTATGACGATGCGACAAGCAATAGGTGTTGTCATGGGTGCCAATATCGGTACGACGGTCACAGCGTTTATTATTGGGATTAACATTGGTGAATATGCTTTACCAATACTAGCATTAGGAGCGTTTTTAATTTTCTTCATTCAAAAAAGAAAAGTTAAAAATATCGGTATGATTTTCTTCGGATTTGGATCACTATTCTATGGTCTAGAATTAATGAGTGGTGCGGTGAAACCACTTGCTAATTTAGAAGGCTTTAAACAAATTATGTTAGATATGTCTTCTACGCCGATATTAGGTGTACTTGCAGGTACATTTGTGACGTTAATCGTGCAAAGTTCAAGTGCAACGATTGGTATTTTACAAGGTTTCTATACAAATGATTTAGTTTCATTGCATGGTGCATTACCTATCTTATTAGGTGATAATATTGGAACGACGATTACAGCTGTATTAGCAAGTTTAGCAGGCTCTATCGCTGCTAAGCGTGTTGCAATGGCGCATGTTATGTTTAATGTTATCGGTGCGACAATATTCTTATTAATTTTACCATTTTATGAAATGGCGATGGAATGGATTCAACACGCTATGAATTTAAATCCAAAAATGGTTATAGCATTTGCACACGGAACATTCAATGTAACAAATACACTTATACAACTACCATTCATCTTTGCATTAACTTGGATTGTAACGAAAATCATTCCAGGTGAAGATGTAAATGAGAAGTATAAACCGAAATATCTTGATAATAATTTAATTAATCGAGCGCCTAGTATCGCACTTCAAGAGGCTCAAGATGAAATTCAAAATATCGGTAAAATGACTGTTTCAATGTTGAATAATGTTGAAAATATTGATGAAAAAGCAATTAAAAAGCATAAAGATAAACACCTTGCAGTAGATAATATGTATGATAATGTACGTCAATATTTAAATAAATTATCTGAGAAGAAACTATCAGCTAAAGATGCTGAAAGGCTATCTGTTTTATATGATGTTAATAGAACAATATTGAAAGTATCAACTTTAACAGAATCATACTTAGAAGAATTGCAGAAGAAACAATCAGCTGATATTCAAATTTCATCAAAAGCAGAAGAAAGTATCGAACGATTATATGATCACGTAAAAATTTCATATGAAAAAACTTTTGAAGTATTTGATGTTTATGACAATCTGAAAAAAGACGAAGTTGTGAAACGAAGCCAAGACTCATATGTACTAGAGCATGACTTACGTAAAAAACATATCAAGAGATTAAGCTCTGGAGAATGTTCACCAGAAGGTAGCCTTGTATATATCGACATGATATCCATCCTCGAAAGAATCGGTTACCATTCACGAAATATATCAGAATCCATGATTAACCTCGGAGAACATTCATACACACAAACAACTGAAGTGAAAATATAAATAAGTACCACCTCATTTTGCTGATTAAATCAGGTAGAAATGAGGTGGTATTTTTATAATATGCGATTTTGTTTGTGGTCTTTTACTTCACATAATTCAGTTGTTTTTCTATTTATCATACTGAAAATATTTTTAACTTATGAAAATATATTCAGATGTAAAATATAAGTGTCTTTACAAGTGTTATTCGTTGGTGTTTATTGTTTTTTATTTTAACATAGTTATATAAACAAAATGTAAGCGATTGCTTAATATTATTAACTGTCGCATAAATACATAAAAGGGGTTGTACATATGAGTTTGAATGTAGGAATTATTGGTTGTGGTGGTATTGCGAATGGTAAGCATTTACCGAGTTTGCAAAAAATAACTGAAGTGAACATTGTTGCTTTTTGTGATATTGATATTGATAAAGCACAAGCAGCAGCTAAGGAATATGGTACGGAGAATGCGAAAGTTTACGAAGATTACCAATCACTCTTAAAGGATGATGCTATTGATGTCATTCATGTATGTACACCGAACAGTTCTCATAAGGAATTAACGGTTGCTTCATTAGATGCAGGTAAACATGTTATGTGTGAAAAACCTATGGCCAAGACGACAGAAGAAGCACAAGAAATGATTGAAGCGGCTAAACGTAATGGCAAGAAACTTACGATTGGTTATCAAAATAGATTTAGACCTGACAGTCAATATTTACATAAAGCGACAGAGCGTGGTGACTTAGGAGATATTTATTTCGGAAAAGCACATGCTATTCGTCGTAGAGCAGTGCCGACTTGGGGTGTCTTCTTAGATGAAGAACAACAAGGTGGCGGTCCTTTAATTGATATTGGGACACATGCACTCGATTTAACATTATGGATGATGGATAATTACGAACCAGAATCAGTAATGGGTTCAACTTTCCATAAATTAGGTAAGAAAGAAAATGCAGCTAATGCATGGGGACCATGGGATCCTGAAAAGTTCAAAGTAGAGGACTCAGCTTTCGGTTTTATTAAGATGAAAAATGGTGCAACAATCATGCTTGAATCAAGTTGGGCGTTAAACTCTTTAGAAGTAGATGAAGCAAAATGTTCATTATCTGGTACTGAAGGCGGTGCCGATATGAAAGATGGCTTAAGAATCCACGGAGAAGACTTTGGTTCTTTATATACAACGCAAGTAGAACTTGAAAATAAAGGCGTTGACTTTTATGAAGGTGAAAAAGTAGACGAAGCTGAAGTAGAGGCACGTAGTTGGATTGACAGTATTCTTAATGATACAGAGCCTGTTGTGAAACCAGAACAAGCAATTGTGATTACACAAATATTAGAAGCACTTTATGAATCAGCTAAGACAGGTAAAGCAGTATATTTTGACTAAGAAGGGGTTTTATTAATGAACATAACAGTATGGAATGAATATAGACACGAAGTAGAAAGTGAAGAAATTAAAGCAGTTTATCCTAATGGTATTCACAATGTTATTGCTGAATTTTTAGGCGAAGAACATGACGTTAAAACAGCAACATTAGATGAAGCGGAACATGGATTAACGGATGAAGTCTTAGCTGAGACTGATGTCTTGTTATGGTGGGGTCATAAAGCACATGATGAAGTGAAAGATGAAATCGTCGAAAAAGTAAAAGCACGTGTACTAGATGGTATGGGTCTTATCGTGTTACATTCTGGACATTTCTCTAAAATATTCAAAAGTTTGATGGGAACGACATGTGATTTAAAATGGCGCGAAGCAGATGATAGAGAGCGACTTTGGGTAGTTGATCCAACACATCCAATTACAGATGGATTAGGGCAATATATTGAATTGGAAAAAGAAGAAATGTACGGCGAACACTTTGATATACCGGCACCAGATGAAACAGTATTTATTAGTTGGTTTGAAGGTGGAGAAGTATTTAGAAGTGGTGCGACATTTAAGCGCGGAAACGGAAAGGTTTTTTATTTTAGACCGGGACACGAAAGTTACCCTACTTATTATAATGAAGAAATTCAACAAGTTATTAAAAATGCTGTTAAGTGGGCGAAAAATGACCGCACACCTAAACATCAATATGGTAACGCACAACCTTTAGAAGAAATTAGTAAGAAATAAAATAGGAGATTATATTTATGGATAAACTTAAACTAGGTGTTATAGGTGTCGGCGGTATCGCACAAAACAGACATATACCAGCTTTACAAAAATTAAATCACTTAGTTGAAATTGTTGGTGTACAAGATGTTAATCAAGAACTCGCTAAAAAAGTATCATCACAATTTCAAATTCCAAATGTCTTTTCAGAATATGAGGAGATGTTTAAAAGTGTAGATGCAGTCGTCATATGTACACCAAATAAATTTCATGCAGAAATAACAGTTGCAGCGTTAAATGCAGGTGTACATGTATTTTGTGAGAAACCAATGGCTATGAATCGAGAAGAATGTGATGCAATGATTGAAGCGGCAAATCAATCCGGTAAAGTGCTCGCAATAGGCTATCATTATCGCTTTACAGATGCTGCAATAACAGCTCGTCGTGCAATTGATGAAGGTGTTGTAGGTGATTCGCTTGTAACGAGAGTACAAGCATTGCGTCGAAGAAAAGTGCCAGGTTGGGGTGTGTTTACAAATAAACAACTTCAAGGTGGCGGCAGTCTAATTGATTACGGATGCCATTTATTAGACCTTGCTTTATGGTTACAAACTGATGCGAAACCAGTCGAAGTATTAGGCAAGACGTACAACCGTTTAAGTCAGACACCTAATCAAATCAATGATTGGGGAACGTTTGATCATGAAACGTTTGAAGTAGATGATCATGTATCTTCATTTATAACATTTGAAGACGGTTCAACGATGCAGTTTGAATGCTCATGGTCTGCGAATATTAAAGAAGATAAAATTCACTTAAGTATGTCTGGTGTAGATGGTGGCATTAACCTTTATCCATTTGAAATTTATCAACCTCGATTTGGTACATTTTTCAACGAACAAGCATATGCTGAACATAATGAAAATATTGCTGCAGAACGTCAGACTTTAAACTTTGTGAACAGTTGTTTAGGACTAGAGTCGCTAGTCGTGAAACCTGAAGAAGCAAGACGCGTGAGTGCATTAATAGATGCAATTTATGAAAGTAGTGAACAAGGTACGAGTGTTAAATTAAAATAAGGGGTGTTACATATGAAAATTGGTGTATTTACAGTACTTTTTCAAGATAAAACGTTTGAAGAAATGTTAGATCATGTTGCAGATTCAGGATTGAAAATGGTCGAAATCGGTACAGGTGGGAATCCGGGTAACCATTTTTGTAATGTAGATGAATTGTTAGAAGATGAAAGTAAAAGACAAGCATTTATGGATGCTATCAAGAAACGCGGATTAGAAATCAGTGCATTTAGTTGTCATGACAATCCTGTTTCACCAGATAAAGAACATGCTAAACAAGCACATGAGACATTTATTAAATCGGTAAAATTAGCTTCAATTCTAGGTGTCCCAGTTGTTAATACATTTTCAGGTATACCGGGGTCAGATGAAGACGCTAAACATCCAAACTGGCCAGTAACACCGTGGCCAACAGCTTACTCAGAAATATTAGAGTGGCAATGGGAGAAGAAGTTGATACCTTATTGGAAAGAAGCGGCGCAGTTTGCTAAAGAACACAACGTTAAAATAGGTATTGAACTACATGCTGGATTCTCAGTACATACACCACATACACTTTTAAAACTTAGAGAAGCGACAAACGATGCGATTGGTGCGAACTTAGATCCGAGTCATTTATGGTGGCAAGGCATTGATCCGATAGCAGCTATTAAAATTTTAGGTAAAGCTGGTGCGATTCATCATTTTCATGCAAAAGATACTTATATCGACCAAGAAAATGTCAATATGTACGGATTAACAGATATGCAGCCGTATAGTTCAGTTCAAACACGAGCTTGGACATTCAGAACAGTCGGTTATGGACATAGCCCACAAGTATGGGGAGATATTATAAGTGCATTGAGAATCAATGGATATGATTATGTAGTGAGTATAGAACATGAAGACCCAATCATGTCAGTAGAAGAAGGATTCCAAAAAGCAGCACATAATTTACAAACAGTGAATATAAACGAATCATTAGGAAATATATGGTGGGCATGAATAAAACCATGGTTTCAGCTTGAGTGCTGATACCATGGTTTTAATTTTTGAGGGGGGTGAATCTAGGGAGATGGGGTCTGTAGATTCACTTTTAAAAATTAGAAATATACAAAAACATACAGTCATTTTATAAATTTGGGCTCAAATCTTGGCTTAAAGAGGTAGTAAAGCCAAGAGATTGCCTAAGTCTTGGCTTAAAGAAGGAGTAAAGCCAAGAAGAGCCCAAATTTCATACTTAAGAAGGTAATATTCTATAAATAAAAATAACTTTTATGTTTTCCTTTCTTTTTAAAATGACTTTTACATACTCTTCTGATAGCATGCGCATCCCCACCACAATTCTGCTTCTTTCAATGTAAATGGCTCATTTTTTAATACGTATAATTCTTTTAAATTTTCTAAGTAAAGTAACTGTCTCTGTATCTGTCTTGAGCAATACATACAATGACCGAATCTCATTCGTTTATCTAATTGTATTTGGTTGATTTTACGGCAATGTGGACATCTTAAGCCTGGTTTGATTTGCTCGAATGGAATCATATGTCTAGGATAGGTCTTGGAAAAGTCTTGCTTAAGTGTTTTGATTTTATTGAGGATGGCTCTATTTTCGTCTACTTTAAAATTATTAAATAGCCTTGGAATTTTGTGTAACTCTGTTGGTAACAGTACCTGTTTACGATTAGGTATGTCAGAGTGAAGTGTAAATGTGGGGTTTGTAAATACGAGATAAGATATAATATCTCGTTTAATATTGAGATGTGATTTAATCAGTTCGAGTTCATATTCAGCTCTTTTCATTTGTGAAAAAGGGGTTTGGAATATATTTCCGTAACTATTTTTCATTTGATTATCGATGATATAATAGTCGCCTTTATAGTGTTTAACTTCTAAATTAATCATCTTATCATCATCTACAATGAGGAAATCGAGTTGAATTTGGTTCTTTATATTTAATTCAATGTTATGTACATAATTTAACTTAAGTTCTTTATCTAACATTTGTTGTACAATTTGTTCACCTTCTTCTCCTTGGATTTGTCGATAAATTTCTTGGGTGTCTTGATTGGCATCTATTCGACCAAAGATTGCCTTGTTATATAGTGTGAGTTCCATCTATCAACCTCCTATTTTTTTACAATTATTATATATAATATTCCACTAAAATACAAATAAAAACATTTTAGAAACCATTTATCTTGATTTCCAAAATGTTTTTATCATAACTTATTTGAGTTTTTCTGCTAATTCGATATAAATGCCTTCTGGACCTTTGATATAACACAATTTGTAGATGTCTTCGAATTGCGTAATTTCTCCAATCACATGAGAAGATGTTGTGGCCAATTGTTCTACAACTTGTTCAATATTTTGAACTGAAAATGCAAAATGACTAGCACCTATATTTCTTGGGAAATGTATAGATTTGTTAGTCGTTGATGATTGATCACGAAATTGTATGAGTTCTATAGCTGTTTCATCGTGAGGAACTTTCATCATAGCAATGCTTGCTTCTAAAGCATCTACACCATAAATATTGCCAATCCATTCACCGTTAATATTTTGTTCTCCAATTAGTTCCAATCCTAACGTACTAAAAAATTCTTTAACAGATTCCAAATCTTCAATGATTATACCTACATGGTCCATTTTATTTAATTTCATGTTTACATCTCCAATTCAGTTAATAGTTATATTATAACTATTATATCTGTTGAGACGGTTATTTCCTAACAGCATGAACAATATAATTCATATCTTTTTTATATCGTTTCATTGTTTTAAACATATTAAAGAACATAGAGCGATTTTCTTTTTTTAAGGCATTTTTTTAAATTTTAAGTGTACCAAATACACCTTCGTCTCGTATCATACCAGCTGGTGTCATAAGTGTTAACGCACCAATGTGCGATTCTATTTGTTTGAAACCAGCATCTTGATAAAGTTTATACCATTCTGCTGTTGGTAGTGGGGTTACTTTAACGTTAATGGCATCGCTTAAATGATGGATAATTTCATCTTTAGATTTAACGTTAATAATGGCGATATCATGTGTTAATACGATGCCACCTGGTTTCAAGACGCGATAATATTCTTTTAATGCTTGTTCTTTCGCTTTAATTGGCAACATTGTAAGCATCGCTTCATTTAATACTATATCAAATTGTTCATCTTCAAATGGTAAGTTCATCGCATTAGCTTTTTGAACATTAATTAAATGAGATAAGTTTGCAGATGATACATTTTTAATACCTTTTTCTAGAGCTTTAGCATTTAAGTCGACACCTTCAATTCTACATCCGTAAGTTTTTGCAATTTGCATAGCTTTTGTACACATATTGCATCCAACTTCTAATACATATTTATCTTTCGTGAAATGCCCTTTTTTAATGAGCCAATCTGTCGCAATTTTTCCACCAGGTCTTAATCTTTTCTTACCTAACTTTGCTAAAAATGTATGTCCTACTTCTTTCTTTATAATGAATCATTCCTTTAAAAAGTTTTTAAAGTAGATGTTTGTATTTCTTAAATAATACGTGGTTTTCTAAATGAACATGTTCATGTGTGTCGCGTTCTAATTGTTCTAAACGTTGATAGACAAGTCTCCAAGTACCACATGCTTCTAGAGGTGGTTGGTAATCGTTTGTGATGGCACGTATTTCTCGTAATAATTGTCCAGCTTCATCATGTTCATCAACTAAAGATGTAATCGTTTCGTTTAATTGATCAACTTGTTTACCTGCTGATACATCTAAAAGTTTAGGGAACGACTGATGATCTTCTTCGTCAATATGTTCTAATAATGCAGACTTCAATTTAGTATATAAGTCCTTTAGTTCTAATAAATATGGATGACTTGGACCGTGAACTTTAGCCAACTTTGTAACATAAGGTGTTAAGTTTTGAAATTCAGTTCTCAAAGCTTTGTGATATCGAGATTGAATGTACTGAATAAGTGATGAAGCATCTAAATATTTAATATCAATTCCACCATTTTGTTGATCGACAGGTATGCTATTGAGTTGATTTAACAATGTTTCTAAATCGACCTTTTTATTATTAGAAACGGCTTCATCAATGGATACATCACCTCCACAACAAAAGTCGATACCGTATTTACGAAAAATATCAGCAGACTTTGGAATATCTGTTACGACATCAGCAACATGACGCTCTTTAGTAATCATGTAATGACCTCCTTTAAAATATTTACCTTCTATATATCTCAATTATATTATATGAGAAACATTCTCAGTATTAGGGAATTCCATGAAAATTACATAAAATTGTAAAAAATATGGTGTGAAAAGATGTCGATAAAATTTATTCCGATATATCGAAAAGAAGAAAGGTGATTATATGTTTAGAAGAAATTTTGAGGGAAGATTTAACAATCACAGAGGTCATATGATGAATCGTGATGGCTTTGATTTTGGTAAAGGTTTTGGCGGTCATCCGGGAAGAGATCGTTTCTTTAAGAAAGGGAACTTACAATTTATTATTTTAAAAATGTTAAAAGAAGAACCGAAACATGGTTATCAAGTCATTAAAGATTTAGAAGAAAGGTTTAAAGGATTCTATGCACCAAGTCCAGGTTCAGTTTATCCAATTTTACAAATGTTAGAAGATAGAGACTTTGTATCAATTTCTAAAGATGGTAATAAAAAAGTTTATACAATTACAGATGAAGGCGAAACATTTTTAAATGAAAACATCGATCAAGATGAATTTACGAAACGATTAGAAGGATTCCAAAATGTTGATATTAAAGCAATGGAAGATGATGAGAAAAAAGCGAAATTCGAATCATTTATAAATGAAACAAAAGAAAAAGCAAAAAACTTATATAAAAACTAAAAAGAAGGTAAACATGTTGAAAAGCAATAAAAATAATAAAGTCGCAATTATAGGTGGAGGTCCTAGTGGCTTAATGCTCGGTTTGTTATTACAGAAACAAGGGATTCCATTTACGATATTTGAAAAAGGTGAGCGCAATATTAATGGCAATAGAGGTGGTTCGTTAGACATTCACGAAGAATCCGGACAATTGCCGATTAAAGAAGCTGGTCTTATTGAAACATTTAAAAGTATGGCAAGATTTGAAGGCGAAGATACAAAAATTCTAGGACCAGATGGCACATTGTATTTTGAAGATGATGCAGAAGGTGAAGGCGGAAGACCAGAGATTGATCGTGGTGAACTTTGCGATATGATTCTTAACGAAATTAATCCAGAAAACATCCGTTACCATTATGAATTTAAAGCAATAGAAACGTTAGATAATCATAAAGTTAAAGTCACTTTTAATAAGAATGGTAAAATCATGGCGCTTGGCGGTGATCAAGCTATACTCGGGCAATTTAACGGTGATGGATCAATTAAAGTTTATGTCACTTATCGCATGCCTTATAAAGATTTAGATACGTATAAAGCTTTGTCACCTGACCAACTAAAATCACGTTTATTACAAGATTTTAAAGATTGGGATAAAGAGCTTTTAAAATACATTTCATACGCTGATGATCAACCTTTATTTAGAAGAATTTATAAATTACCAATTGGTTTCAAATGGGAACGACAATCGAATGTGACATTGTTAGGTGATGCCGCTCACGTTATGAGCCCATTCGCTGGCGAAGGTGTTAATACAGCATTATATGATGCGTATTTATTAGCACGTGCATTTAAAAATCATGACAATTTAGAAGATGTGATAGCAGCTTACGAAGATGAAATGTACAAAGCTTCTGAAGAACACGCGCAAGAATCTCAAGATAATTTAGATTTAATGTTTTCGGATAATGCTGCTATAAAAATGGGCAGTATATTTACAGATGTAGAACAAATGTCATAAAAATTCTTACTGTGTAGATGATTAATTTACGTTATACTTCAATTAAGGAAGAACTGAATGGAGTGATAACATGGTCAATCAAAGAGATCAATGGTCATCTAAGATAGGATTTATTATGGCATCAGCAGGTGCTGCAATCGGTATTGGCGCAATATGGAAATTTCCTTATGTTGCAGGTCAATTCGGTGGTGGCGCCTTCTTATTGTTATTTATTATATTTACATTATTTATCGGATTACCGATGTTGATTTCGGAGTTTATCATTGGACGTGCAACAAACAAAGAAGCTGTTGCGGCCTATGATACGCTAGCACCTAAATCACCATGGAGAATAACGGGCAGACTTGGTGTTATTGGATGTTTCTTATTATTATCCTTTTACAGTGTTGTAGGTGGTTGGATTACAATCTATACAGCATTGGGATTAACAGGCAATCTTATATCTGATGGTACAAACTACGGTAAAGTCTTTGAACAAATTATAGGAGAACCATTTACTGTATTAATCGGTGTGTTTGTCTTTATATTGATGAATGTTGTTGTGTTAAACTTTGGTATTAAAAAAGGTATTGAACGTGCCAATAATGTATTAATGCCTTTATTATTTATATTCTTTATTATTCTTGTTGTGAGAGCAGTAACTTTAGAAGGTGCGTCTGAAGGTTTATCTTTCTTCTTTAGTTTCAACTTTAAAGATTTCTCAGCTGAAGGCGTATTATATGCGTTAGGTCAGTCATTCTTCGCTTTAGCTGTTGGATTCTCATGTATGGTTACTTATAGTTCATATTTAAGTAAAAAAGAAAGCTTACCAACGTCAGCTATGTCAGTATCGATTATGAATATTATCGTGTCTATATTAGCAGGAATGGCGATATTCCCAGTTGTATTTGCATTCTCATTAGAACCTACTGAAGGTCCTGGATTATTATTTATCGTATTACCTAATGTATTTGGTCAAATGGCATTTGGTTCAGTATTCTTAACGTTATTTTTACTGTTATTCTTATTTGCGACATTGACTTCTTCATTTAGTCAATTTGAAATTATCATTTCAGCTTTCGAAAAAGAAGGCAAAAGATCGCGTTCAAAAATAGTATGGATATTAGGCTTATTGACATTTATCGCTTGTATTCCGTCATCACTATCATATGGTGTTCTTGCAGATGTTTCGATTTTTGGAAAGTCTATATTTGATGCAACAGATTATTTAGTGAGCAACATATTATTACCAATTGGCTGTTTACTAATCGCAATATTTATTTCGTTTAGAATGGATCAAGCTATCGTAAAACGAGAATTCCAAATGGGTAATCAACTGTCTTTAAAATGGTTTAAATTATGGAAATTCTTAATGAGATATATCATTCCGATTATTATACTTATCGTATTTATTTGTTCGCTTTAAGTCTGTCATGAAATCCATGAAATGAGGTATAGCAAATGGAATTTAAACAGTTAAAATATTTTGTGGAAATTGTTAGAAATGGTGGTATGACCCAAGCTGCAGAACATTTATTTGTAGCGCAATCTACAATTAGTAAAGCTGTAAAAAACCTTGAAAACGAATTTGATGTCACGCTTTTTGATCGTTCACAAAAACACATTAAACTAACAGATACTGGCGAAGTATTTTACGATAAAGCGGTAGAATTCTTAACGCTGTTTGATCATTTGACGCTCGAACTGAATGATATCTTTGAAGTGCAACGTGGACATATTAGATTAGGTTTGTCGCCTATGATTAAAGTGGATCTTATAACAGATAGTCTCGAGAATTTTCATGGTAAATATTCTAACGTCACATACGAAGTTACTGAAGGTGGCGGTAAAGCGGTAGAACATTATATTAATAAAGATGAAGTAGATATTGGTGTGACGACATTACCAGTAGACTCATCTAAATATAACAGCGTGTCACTTTATAAAGAGGAATTGTTTTTAGTAGTGAATAAGTCACATAAACTTGCCAAGAGACATCAAGTTTCAATCAGAGAATTGAAAGATGAAGAATTTGTCTTGTTTCACGATGACTATTATTTAAGAGATATGATTATTGAGAACTGCAGGAAAGAGGGTTTCTATCCAAAGACAGTTGCTAAAATATCACAGCTTACCTTTATCAGCAATATGATAGAAAGAGGACTTGGTCTGTCTATTGTGCCACAAAGTATTGCTGAACAAATGAGTGATGATGTGACAATGATTGAACTTGAAGGTGAAAAGATATATTGGCATCTCGGATTAATTTGGAAAAAGGGTGCCTATGTTAACAGAGTTACGAAAGAATGGATATTATTTCTAAAAGAATCACTAATCAAGAAACAGGCTGGAACATAATGTTCTAGCCTGTTTTTTGCTTTGAACAATAAAATATAATCAAACTATTCCGAAGTGGAATATGTTAAATCGATAATATGTATTTTATTAATACTTTGAACCGTCCTATAATATTGTCTATGACGTCTTATTAAAAGGGTGAGCGCATATGATTAAATTGTTTATAAAGATACTATTTCAAGTATCTCTCATATATATGATTACTCAAATTGGTAAATGGCTTCAAGAAATATTACATATACCAATTGCAGGTAGTATTGTTGGACTAGCATTATTATTTTTATTACTTCTAACAGGTATTTTACCTGAACGATGGATAGAAGTCGGTGCTAATAAATTAATTAATGTTATGATTTTATTTTTCGTGCCTTCCATCGTAGGCATTATGGATATTGCAGATCAGATTGGACCAGGTTATATCATTATGGTCGTGTTACTCATAGTGAGTACAAGTTTGGTAGCACTGTCATCTGGTTATGTTTGTGAGAAGTTTTTAAATATTAATAAAACGGATAAGGAGAATGCATCATGATTATACAATCTTTATTGATGGTACTTTTAACATTAGCTTGTTTTATCATCGCTAAGAAACTACAAATTAAATACAAACATCCTATACTCAACCCTGCACTGATTGCTTCAATTATGATTGTCACTATTTTATTAGTATTAGGTATGAATTACAAAGACTACATGGTAGGCGGTTCATGGATTCATCAATTTTTAGACTGTTCAGTTGTGAGTTTAGCGTATCCGTTATATAAATATAGAAAGTTGATTGTCGCGAACTTCAAAATTATTATTTCAAGTGTATTAGCTGGTATCATGGTTAACTTTGTTCTTATTTATGGAGTTCTCTTTTTAATGGGATATCCAAGTTCAACGATTGTCACAATTTTACCTAGATCGATGACAGCAGCAGTAGGTATTGAAGTGTCTCACCAAATGGGTGGAACAGATACGATAACAGTTATGTTTATTATAGCGACAGGTTTAATTGGTAGTATTTTAGGTAATTTTTATATTAGTAAAGCGAAGTTTACAAGTGATTTAGCAAAAGGTTTAACGTATGGTAATGCTTCACATGCGTTTGGTACAGCAAAAGCTTTGGAATCTAATATTGAAGCAGGTGCGTTTAGTACAATTGGTATGATTTTAACAGCTGTACTCAGTGCGATTATGTTACCAGTACTTTATTTAATGACCACTTATATTTAATGAGATATAGAAGGAGATATGGCAAAATTCATGTCATATTTCCTTCTTTTTTATATAAATTTATATTCGTAAAACATGTATAAAAATACATAATAAAAGAACATTAGATTCGTTACGTTCGTTAAATTTTAACTTAACACAACCGTTATAGCAATATTTATAATGATTATAAAATGAGGTTTATATATATTTATTCATAAGTAATGATGCTTTTCATTGTATGTAATTTGCATTTTTATTAAAACTTCTATATCGTCTTCATTGTGATTTAAATCATCGTGTTCATTAAAAATGATTATTTAACGATGTACATTAATCGACAACGAGGAGTGTTCAGAAGTGAAGAAACATAAAGTAATGGACTGGTGGACATTTTATGGGACGGTTGCAGTATTACTTATCGCTGTTATACCGATGATGGTATTCCCTAAAGCTAGTCAAGAAGTCATCACAAGTATCAATGATATTATTTCGGATTCATTAGGAGCATGGTATCTATTACTTGGATTGATTGTTTTTGCATTTGTATTATACATAGCGTTTGGGAAATACGGGAATGTCACTTTAGGTAAAGCAAGTGATAAACCTGAATTTAATAATTTTAGTTGGATTTCGATGCTGTTTTGTGCGGGGATCGGTTCAGACATTTTATACTGGGGTGTCATCGAATGGGCATACTATTATCAAGTGCCGCCTTATGGTGCAGGTAGTATGACGGATGAGGCACTCGAATATGCAACGATGTATGGCATGTTTCATTGGGGGCCAATAGCTTGGGCGATTTATGTGTTACCTGCTTTGCCAATTGGTTATTTAGTATTTGTTAAGAAGAAACCAATCTATAAAATCAGCCAAGCATGTAGACCAATTTTAAAAGGTCAAACAGATAAATTACTCGGTAAAATTGTAGATATTTTATTTATTTTTGGATTGTTAGGAGGTGCGGCGACATCATTAGCACTAGGTGTGCCAATGATTTCTGCAGGGATAGAGCGACTCACAGGACTTGACGGTGAAAATATGGTTATGAGAAGTATTATCTTACTCATCATTACGGTCATCTTTGCATTTAGTTCTTATACAGGCTTGAAAAAAGGTATACAAAAATTAAGCGATATTAACGTTTGGCTAACATTCTTAATTTTAGGAATCGTACTGATTGTTGGACCAACGATATTTATTATGGAAACGACTGTATCAGGATTAGGAAATATGTTGAAGAATTTCTTTAGAATGGCAACATGGTTAGAACCATTTGGAGGTATTGGTGATAGAAAAGAAACAAACTTCCCACAAGATTGGACGATATTCTATTGGTCTTGGTGGTTAGTATATGCACCATTTATTGGCTTATTTATTGCCAGAATTTCCAAAGGTCGTACGTTAAAAGAAGTCGTATTAGGTACAATTATTTATGGAACTTTAGGATGTGTATTATTCTTTGGTATCTTTGGTAACTATGCAGTGTTCTTACAAATTTCAGGACAATTTGATGTCATTCAATACTTGAATCAACATAGCGCTGAAGCCACTATAATAGAAGTGATGCATCAATTACCATTTCCAAAAGTAATGATTGTCCTATTCTTAATCTCAGCATTCTTATACTTAGCAACAACATTTGATTCAGGATCATATATATTAGCAGCAGCAACTCAACAAGAAGTCATAGACGAACCATTAAAAGCAAATCGTTTATTCTGGGCGTTTGCATTATGCTTATTACCATTTTCATTAATGTTAGTAGGTGGAGAACGAGCCTTAGACGTCTTGAAGACGGCATCCATATTAGCGAGTGTGCCTCTAACTGTTATATTTGTGATGATGATGGTTTCATTTATCCGGACACTAGGCGGAGATCGAATTAAATTAGAAGAACGAGCTGAAAAATTAAAAGCAGTTGAACGACGATCATTAAGAATCGTTCAAGTACGAGCAGAAAAAGAAGACGATAACTTATAAAGAAAATTCCAACAAAATCTCATGATTTTGTTGGAAATTTTTATATCTTAATTTTTTAAAACAATCTAACACTGAAGTGTTCGCAACAACTATCATTTTGAATGAATAATTTCTTCATTAAATTGACTGAAAATTTAAAAAGAACAGTTGACATCATATGCTGTATCGGGTATGCTAATCAACATAATTTATTATTTCTTAGTAAACTTATCTGTTTTAAATAATTTCTAATAAAAACATTGATTTTAAACTTAAAAAGCTTGTAGAAATAAGCATAAGGAGGACGTTATATATCATGACCGAAGTGTTAACATATGAACGTTTTGACACTGATCCTTTTAAAGATATTGATATTGACGATGAAACTAAAGGTGCATATCAAATAATTAAATGGGCGTATGAACATTATGGAGATTCTATCGTATATTCATGTAGTTTTGGGGCAGAGGGTATGATTTTGATAGATTTAATATCAAAAGTTAAACCAGATGCCAAAATTGTATTCTTAGATACTGACTTACATTTTCAAGAAACTTACGATTTGATTGACCGTGTGAAAGAAAGATATCCAACATTAAATATTGAACTTAAAAAGCCAGATTTAACGCTAGAGCAACAAGCAGATCAATATGAACCGGCACTATGGACAAGTGACCCGAATCAATGTTGTTATATCAGAAAGATTAAACCGTTAGAAGAAGTATTATCGGGCGCTACTGCTTGGGTCTCAGGATTAAGAAGAGAACAATCTCCAAGTAGACAAAATACCGATTTTATTAATAAAGATGAAAGATTTAAATCTATAAAAGTTTGTCCTTTAATTTATTGGACTTGGGACGATGTATGGGCATATATCGAACGCCACGATTTAACCTACAATGAACTTCATGACTTTAATTATCCAAGTATTGGATGTATTCCTTGTACAGCTCAAGTATCTTCTTCAGGTGATTCACGTGAAGGAAGATGGACGAATTTCAACAAAACTGAATGTGGTTTGCATACAGTAAATAATAAACCTAAGTAATCTAATTAAGAGATTTATTAATCTTTTTTAGCATAAATCAGACTATTCCCATAAGAATAGTATTTAAAACTTAAATAATTGGACAGGATGAGGTGACATCTTTGGAATTATCAGTAACAAATAGCCCTTTTAATCAAGAGCAGTCAGAAAAGTTAAATCAAGTATTTGCAACACTTACAAATGAACAAAAGATTTGGTTGAGTGGTTACTTATCGGCGTCAGTCGTACAAGGTGATCAAGCAAGTGCACCTGTAGTTGAGCAATCTACAGCAGTGAGCGGTGAACCTAAGTTTAAGAAGAGAGATATTACAGTATTGTTTGGTTCTGAAACAGGTAATGCTCAAGGTTTAGCTGAAACGTTAGAAAGTAAATTAAAAGAAAAATCATTCAATGTCAATCTTGCATGTATGGAAGATTTTAAGACTAAAGATTTAAAGAAAGTAGAAGATTTATTTATTATCACAGCGACTCATGGAGAAGGAGATCCACCAGATAACGCAATTACGTTCCATGAGTTTTTACATAGTCGTAAGGCACCTAAGTTGAATGATGTGAGATTCTCAGTGTTAGCACTAGGAGACGAATCGTATGAATTCTTCTGTCAGACTGGTAAAGATTTTGATAAGAGATTAGAAGAGTTAGGTGCAGAGAGAATACATCCAAGAGTAGATTGTGATTTAGACTTTGATGAACCTGCTGAAAAATGGATGGAAGACATTTTAAATTCAATCGGCCAAGTATCAGGTCAAACAGCAGAAGAACCCGTTAAATTAGATGCTGAAGATTTATCAGCTACTCAAACGTATTCACGCTCTAATCCATACGAAGCAGAAATTTTAGAAAACATTAACTTGAACGGTAGAGGTTCAAATAAAGAAGTTAGACATATCGAACTTTCTTTAGAAGGTTTCAATGATTCATTTGAACCAGGTGATTGTATCGGCATATTCCCGAAAAATGATCCTGAAATTGTATCAGAGTTAATTGAAACACTTGTTTGGGACCCAGAAGAAATCGTACCAATTAATGATTCAGGCGATACATTAACTTTACGCGATGCATTAACTAATCATTTCGAAATTACAAAATTAACTAAACCAATCGTCACAAAAGCTGCGAATATCTTTGGTAATGGCGTGTTATCTGAAAAAGTTAAAAAAGATAGATGGATTTATGGATACGTTGAAGGTCGTGATTTTATAGATTTATTAAACGATTTTCCACCTGAAGATTTACAACCAGATGCTTTGCATCAAATATTGAGAAAATTGCCAGCTCGTGAATATTCAATCGCAAGTAGTCATCAAGCAGCACCTGATGAAGTACATTTAACGATTGGAGCAGTTCGTTACCATTCTCATGATAGAGATAGAAAAGGTGTTTGCTCAGTACAATTTGCAGAACGACTACAACCTGGTGATACAGTACCAATTTACTTGAAGAAGAATCCGAACTTTAAGTTCCCTAAAACAAGTGAAACGCCAGTCATTATGATTGGTCCAGGTACAGGTGTTGCACCATTTAGATCATATATTCAAGAAAAAGAAGAATTAGAGCTTACTAATAAAGCTTGGTTATTCTTCGGCGAACAACACTTTACGACAGACTTTTTATACCAAACAGAATGGCAAGGTTGGTTGAAAGATGGCGTGCTTGATAAATTAAGTGTCGCGTTCTCGAGAGATTCAGAAGAAAAAGTATATGTACAACACAGAATTGAAGAAAACAGTAAAGAATTTTATCAATGGATTCAAGAAGGTGCAGCTATCTATGTATGTGGAGATGAAAAACATATGGCTAAAGATGTGCATCAATCCATTTTAAATGTCATTCAAAAAGAAGGACATTATAACGAAGAAGAAGCAGAAGCATTTTTAACTGAATTGAAAAAAGAGAGAAGATATCAAAGAGATATTTATTAAGAGGGGGCAATATTGTGAGCACTCAAACTAATTTATCCGACAAATTAGATGAAATGGAACACATTAAGAATAGAAGTAATTATTTAAGAGGAACAATTAAAGAAGGTTTAGCAGATGAAATAACTGGTGCAATAGCTGAAGACGATACAAAATTACTTAAATTCCACGGTAGCTATATGCAAGATGATAGGGATATTCGTGATGAGCGTCGTAAACAAAAGTTAGAACCAGCATATAGTTTCATGATTAGAGTAAGAGTTCCAGGTGGTACGGCTACTGCTGATCAATGGATTGCGATGGATGATATTTCAACAGAATACGCTAACAACACAATCAAACTGACAACAAGACAAGCGTTTCAATTCCATGGCATCTTAAAAAGAAACTTAAAAAGTTCAATGCAAAGTATCAACCATGCTGTCATGGATTCATTAGCAGCATGTGGTGACGTTAACAGAAACGTCATGTGTAATCCAAATCCATATCAATCAGGCGTGCACAAAGAAGTAGATACACTTGCTACAAAAATAAGTGATCACTTATCACCTCAAACAGGTGCATATCACGAGATTTGGTTAGACGATGAAAAAATAGTCGATACGAAAGAAGAAGTAGAACCAATGTACGGTAAGACATACTTACCAAGAAAATTCAAAATCGGTATCGCTGTACCACCATCAAATGATATTGATGTTTATTCACAAGATATCGGATTGATTGCAGTTATTGAAGATGATCAATTAGTCGGATTTAATGTAACGGTCGGTGGCGGTATGGGTATGACACATGGTGATACGAAGACATACCCTCAAGTAGGACGTCTATTAGGCTACTTCCCTAAAGAAGAAGCGGTAGATGTTTGTGAGAAGATTTTAACTATCCAACGTGATTATGGTAATAGAGAAAACAGAAAGAATGCACGATTTAAATATACTGTTGATCGTGTTGGTGTTGATTTTATTCGTGAAGAATTGAATAAACGTTTAGGTTGGGAAATTGAAGAGGCGAAACCATTTGAATTTAAACATAATGGTGACCGATACGGTTGGACTGAAGGAAGCGGAAAATGGCACTTCACATTATTTATTCAAAATGGACGTGTCAAAGATACTTCTGATTACAAATTGAAGACAGCACTGAGAGAAATAGCTGAAATTCATACAGGTGACTTCCGTCTAACACCTAACCAGAACTTAATTATTGCCAATGTTGCCAAAAGTAAAAAACAACAAATTCAAAAAATTATAGATCAATATGGCATAACAGACGGTGAACATTATACAGGACTTAGAAGAAATTCAATGGCATGTGTTGCATTTCCAACGTGTGGTTTAGCGATGGCTGAATCAGAACGTTACCTTCCAACACTGATCAATAAAATTGAAGGACTTTTAGATGAAGCAGGTTTAAATGAAGAAGAAATTACGATTCGAATGACAGGTTGTCCAAATGGATGTGCAAGACCAGCATTAGCTGAAATTGCATTTATCGGTAAAGCGCCAGGTAAATATAATATGTACCTTGGTGGCGGATTCACTGGAAATCGTTTAAATAAATTATTTAAAGAAAATATTGGTGAAGATGAGATTTTAGAAAGCTTAAAACCAATTCTGATTCAATACGGTAAAGAAAAAAATGATGGAGAACACTTTGGAGACTTTGTTATCCGTAAAGGCATAATTAAAGAAGTGCAATCAGGGCAAGACTTCCATAGTTAATCAGAAAATGGGGTGTAAGAATGGGGAAAGTATTCTTGGTTGGTGCTGGACCGGGCGATCCAGATTTAATAACGGTTAAAGGTATTAAAGCCATTAAACAGTCTAATGTCATATTATATGATCGACTCGTCAATAAAGCATTATTAGATTATGCAACTGAAGACACGAGAATGATTTATTGCGGTAAAAGTCCGAATAAACATTCTTTGACTCAAGATGAAATTAATGAATTGCTCGTAAAACTTTCTCTAGAAGGTTACACCGTAACAAGACTTAAAGGTGGCGATCCATTTATCTTTGGTCGTGGTGGCGAGGAAGCAGAAACATTAAAGAACTATGATATTCCGTTCGAAGTAGTTCCAGGTATTACAGCTGGTGTTGCAGCACCAGCTTATGCTGGTATTCCAGTGACACATAGAGATTATAGTTCATCTGTTGCCTTTATAACAGGTGTTATGAAAGACAGTGTTGATGAAGATGAATATTGGAAACACTTAGCACTAGGACCAGAAACACTTTGTATTTATATGGGTGTAAAGAAGTTGCCTGACATTCAAAAATTATTAGTGAAACACGGTAAAGATATTCAAACACCAGTAGCATTAATTCATTGTGGAACTTCACAGAAACAAGTCACAGTGACAGGGACTTTAGAAGACATCGTAGAGAAATCATATCAAATTACAAACCCTGCAATGATTGTTATTGGAGAAGTCGTCAAACTGAGAGATCGCATGAGCTGGTTTGAAGAAGTGGCATCAGAACAGAACGTTCCACAACTTATTTAATAATACTGGAGGGATACAATGATAGGCGTGTTATATGTCAGTCACGGTAGCAGAATTAAAGAAGCGACAGATGAGGCAATTTCTTTTATTGAATCAGTGAAACAGTCTATTGATATACCGTTACAAGAAATTTGTTTCTTAGAATTAGCACAACCAGATATTCATCAAGGCGTTGAAAAGCTTATAGCGAAAGGTGCAACCGAGATATCCGTTATACCCGTATTGTTACTAAGTGCAGGTCACTATTTTAAAGATATACCGAAAGAGATAGATGAAATTAAGACACAATATCCAGAAGTAACTTTTACTTATGGAGAGCCTTTAGGTGTTCAATCAAGATTAACAGCCATTCTTAAAGAACGTATTGAAGAAACGAAAGTTGCGATTCAAGAAGATGCTAAATTACTTGTTGTTGGAAGAGGCAGTTATAATCCGCAAACGAAGATAGATATTACAGCTATAGGTCAATCCTTATACGAAACGACAACATTTAAAAATGTAGAAGTGTGTTACTTAGCTGCCTGTGAGCCATCTTTTGAAGAAGCTTTGCAAGATGCATTACATGAAGAATATTCACAAGTATTCATTGCACCGTATCTTTGGTTTACAGGTGTCTTGGAGCGTCATATAGAGCAAACAGTAGCGGAACATAATACGAAAAGCGACATCATCGTTTGCGAACATTTAGGTCATCATCCATCGATACAAGAAGCATTGAAAGATCGCGTGTTAGAAACACTAACGACTCAAACAGTTTAAATATCAGATTAAAGGATGATTTATTGTGGCATACATTCCAATCAATTTAGATTTACAAGATAAAATCGTCAAAGTTATTGGTGGCGGTAAAATTGCTGAACGTAGAGTGAACGCACTAATAAATAGTGAAGCGTTGATTCACGTTATTTCACCAGAACTTACTGACAAGTTAAAGCAGTATGAAATTGAAGGGAAATTGAAATGGCACAAAAAGGACTTTGAAATATCTGATATAGAACATGTTGATTTTATTATAAATGCCACGAACTCACCAGAAATAACCGATGTCATTAAAGATAATGCCCCTAAACATTGTCTAATCAACATGGTCGGTGATGCACAAGATGGCAATGTGATATTTCCTGGGACATTAAATAGAGGTAAGTTGCAGATAAGCGTCACATCAAATGGTGCAAGCCCAAAGTTAGTGCGTAATATTTTGAAAGATTTAGATCAACAATATTCAGTAGATTATACAGAATATGTAGATTTTTTATATGAATGTCGCACAATCATTAAATCACTAGAAATAGATCAAACAGAAAAAAACCAATTATTAGAATATATTTTGTCTCATCAATATTTCGATACGATTGAGCAAAATAAATTCATCAATTGGTTGAAACGACAACTTAAATAGAAAGCCAGAGAGGAGTAGCTTATGCGAAAGTTAACGATATTTGCATTAGTAGGTTTTTTAGCACAACTTATAGACGGTTCTCTTGGGATGGGATTTGGTGCAACCTCTTCATCATTACTATTAACTTTTGGAGTGGCACCAGCTATCGCATCTGCAACCATTCATTTTTCAGAAGTGGCAACAACAGCAGCATCAGGACTTTCACACTTAAAGTTTAAAAATGTTGATAAGTCCATCATTTTAAAGCTTGCTTTACCAGGTGCGATAACTGGATTTATCGGTGCGGGTGTATTGAGTAACTTGCACAGTGATTTTATTAAACCATTCATCGCATTATTCTTATTGTCGATGGGGATATATATTATTTATCAATTTGTATTTAAAAAACAGCAAAACCAACAAGTGAAAGATGGAAGATTTTCAGCTTTATTACTTGTTCCACAAGGTGCAATTGCAGGATTCTTAGATGCAATTGGTGGTGGTGGCTGGGGTCCAGTTAACACGCCATTATTACTATCAAGAAATAAAATTGAACCAAGATATGTTATCGGAACAGTTTCAGCGAGTGAGTTCTTTGTGACAATTTCAACTTCATTAGGATTTATTATCTTCTTAGGTTGGAGTCAAATAAACATTTTACTTGTCGTTGCGTTAGCATTTGGTGGCGTCGTAGCAGCACCGTTCTCAGCATGGTTAGTGAAGACTTTACCAGTGTATGTTTTAGCGGTACTTGTCGGCGGTCTGATCATATTTACAAATAGTAGCGTGTTATTAGGTACTTTAATTAGCAGTGAAGCAACAGTCAATATTATAAAAGGTGTTATTATCCTTGCTTGGTTAGGTTTAGTACTATTCACACTTTACCAACATAATAAATTTCCTTTTAATATTCAAAATCAAAAATCAAAAGAAGTAGATCAAATTAATTAATAGGAGTGAATATTGATGGTATCAGCAACTCAAAAGACTAAAGAAACAATCGAAGCTCATGGTGGAGAATTAATTAATCGACAAGTAACAGGTCAAGAAAGAGCAGAACTTATTGAAGCGGCACAATCATATCCTAAATTAACATTAAATCCTTGGAGTCTATCAGATTTAGAATTAATCGCAATTGGTGGTTTCAGTCCACTGACAGGATTTTTAGGTGAGAAAGATTATATCAGTGTCGTTGAAAATCTACGTCTAGAAAACGGACTTGTATGGAGTATTCCAATTACATTACCGGTTACTGAAGAAGAAGCAAACAACTATGAAATAGGTTCAGACATCGCTTTATATGGAGAAGATAATCATTTATATGGTGTGTTAAAACTTGAAGAGAAATATACGTATGATAAAGCTAAAGAAGCTCAAAATGTGTACGGAACAACAGATGTGGATCACCCAGGTGTGAAACGTGTATATGAAAAAGGCAACGTTTATTTAGCTGGTCCAATTCAATTAGTTGATCGACCAAAACATGATGAATTTAGTGATTTCCATTTAGATCCAAGTGAAACACGTGAATTATTTAAAGAATTAGGATGGAAAACAGTTGTAGGTTTCCAAACGAGAAACCCAGTTCATCGTGCGCATGAATATATTCAAAAAATAGCACTTGAATCAGTGGATGGATTATTATTAAATCCTTTAGTTGGTGAAACGAAGTCTGATGATATTTCAGCTGAAATAAGAATGGAAAGTTATCAAGTTATCTTGAAACATTATTACCCTGAAGAAAGAACACGTCTTGTGATTTATCCAGCAGCAATGAGATATGCTGGCCCACGTGAAGCCATTTTACATGCATTAGTACGTAAAAATTATGGCTGTACACACTTTATCGTCGGTCGTGACCATGCAGGTGTAGGTGACTACTATGGTACATATGACGCACAAGAATTAATTTCACAATATGAAGATGAAATTGGCATTCAAATCTTTAAATTTGAACATGCATTCTTCTGTACAGTTTGTGACAACATGACAACAGCTAAGACATGTCCCCATGACAAATCAAATCATGTTCATTTAAGTGGAACAAAGGTGAGAGAGAAACTTCGTAACGGTGAACAATTACCAAAAGAATTCTCAAGACCAGAAGTAGCAGATGTATTAATTAAAGGTTTAAGACAAAATTAATTTCTTTAGGAGTGGAATAATGAGCGCGTCAACAAATATTACATGGCATGATTCTGAAGTAACAAAAGCACAAAGACAAGAACGTAACGGTCATAAAAGTGTTGTGATTTGGTTTACTGGTTTATCAGGATCAGGTAAATCAACAATATCTGTAGCATTAGAAAAAGCATTATTTGAACAAAATATCACTTCATATCGTTTAGATGGAGATAACATTCGTCATGGATTAAACCAAAACCTTGGATTCAGTCCAGAAGACCGAAAAGAAAATATCCGTCGTATCGGTGAAGTCGGTAAATTAATGGTAGATGCTGGTGTAGTCACAATGACAGCATTCATCTCACCATATGAAGAAGACCGTAATACGGTTAGAGATATACTTGAAGACGGTGAATTCATCGAAGTTTTCACTAAATGTAGTTTAGACGAGTGTGAATCAAGAGATCCAAAAGGACTGTATAAGAAAGCAAGAAGCGGTGAAATCAAAGAATTCACTGGCATTAATGCACCATATGAAGAACCATCAAACCCTGAAATAGTCATCGATACAGAAAACGAAAGTGTAGAAGAATCTGTAGAGAAAATCGTTGCATACTTAAAAGAAAATCAATATTTATAATGAATAAGCTCACAACGCTAGCTAGTGTTGTGAGCTTTTTGTATTGTGGTATTGTGGTTATGAACAAGTTTGGTGAGAAGTGTTCTTAAGGATGTCGTTACGAACAAGTTTGATGAGAAGTGTTCATAAGAGCGTCAGTATTTACAATTTTTACGAGTTTTGTAAATATGACTCCCGTTATTAGCAGTTCTGGTCAAAAGTGCAAATACTGGTACCAACTAAAAATAACAAAAGCGCGGGGTATGCATTGCTACCTCGCGCTTTTACTTATTTGTCTTCTTGACTTGGTATTGGGAAATATTTATATATCTCTCCAGTTTTAATAGCGTTACTGATATTTGCTAACCATTCATAATATACTTTTGATTCTTCTAATTGTGTATGAATGGTGATTGCTTCTTCTTTAGTTTCTTCATCGACATCATCTGCATCTATGATTTTTTGTAGCAAGATTTCTGCGTCTTTAACAGAATCCATATTAATAGAAATTTCTCGATCCCATTTTCTTGAGAAAAAGTTATTAAAGAAGATAAAGAAGTCTTTTTCAGCGATGAAATGTTGTTTTCTACTTCCTCTTGTAAATTGTTGTTTGACGATATCAAATTCTTGTAGTTTCTTAACACCAGCACTCATGCTTGGTTTGCTCATTTGAAGTTGTTCACGCATTTCATCTAGTGTCATACTACCTTCAAATACCATCGTCCCGTATAAATTTCCGACACTTCTATTAATACCATATAAATCCATCGTTTCTCCAATACCGTTAATCACGATGTCTTTAGCTTGGTCTAGTTGTTTTTTGTAGTTATCTGAACTTACCACTACATACACCTCCAATAGTTACCTTAATTGTACCATGAATCCTTTTACATTGTAGTTGCTTTTCCATTACTTGTCTATTTGAAATACCTATTAAAAACAAATCATAAATGAACTTTGGAAATTTGACGCCTTTCATAATTCTATGCTAACATAAAATTTGTAAAGTTCGTTAAATAAAAATTTAACAAAGTTAACGGAGGTATTTTGAATGGGATATATAGAGCATTTATCTAGACGTCAATTTATAAATGGTGAGTGGGTAGAAGCTTCTAATAAAGCGACTCGCGACATTGTGAATCCATATAATCAAGAAGTTGTGATTTCAGTAGCTGAAGGTACAGAAGAAGATGCTGAAAAAGCAATTTTAGCAGCTAGACAGTCATTTGAAGCTGGTGAATGGTCAGGTGAAACGACTGAGAATAGAAGTCGTAAAGTTAGAGCCATTGCAGATTTAATTAAAGAACATAAAGAAGAACTAGCGGAACTTGAAACATTAGATACTGGTAAGACATTAGAAGAATCATATGCAGATATGGATGATATTCATAATGTATTTATGTATTTTGCAGGTTTAGCAGGACATGATGGTGGTGAAATTATTGATTCCCCAATACCTCATTCAGAAAGTAAATTAGTAAAAGAACCTGTAGGCGTTGTGACTCAAATTACGCCGTGGAATTATCCGCTACTTCAAGCTTCATGGAAAATAGCGCCTGCTCTTGTAACAGGTTGTTCGTTAGTTATGAAACCAAGTGAAATTACGCCATTAACAACAATTCGTGTATTTGAATTAATGGAACAAGTTGGATTTCCTAAAGGTGTCATCAACCTCGTACTAGGTAAAGGTTCTGAAGTTGGTGAAGTATTAGCATCTCATAAAGAAGTCGATCTCGTTTCATTTACAGGTGGTATTCAAACAGGTAAGCATATTATGAAACGTGCAGCAGACAATGTAACGAATATTGCATTAGAACTAGGTGGCAAGAATCCGAATATTATTTTCGATGACGCAGATTTTGATTTAGCGATTGATCAAGCATTAAATGGTGGCTATTTCCATGCCGGTCAAGTTTGTTCAGCTGGATCACGAATTATCGTCCATAACGATATTAAAGATAAATTTGAAAAAGCTTTAGTTGAACGTGTTAATAAAATTAAAATCGGTAATGGTTTTGATGAAACTACTGAGATGGGACCATTAATTTCTGGAGAACATCGCGATAAAGTTGAAAAATATATAGAAGTTGCGAAAGAAGAAGGTACGACAATTGCTGCTGGTGGTAAACGACCAGACAGAGCAGACTTACAAGATGGTTTCTTCTTTGAACCAACTGTCATTACAAACTGTGATACATCTATGAGAATTGTACAAGAAGAAGTATTTGGACCTGTCGTAACAATTGAAGGATTCTCTAATGAACAAGAAGCGATTGAATTAGCGAATGATTCTATTTATGGACTCGCAGGCGGCGTATTTACACAAGATATCGCTAAAGCTAATCGTGTGGCTAATAAATTGAAAATGGGTACAGTTTGGATTAATGACTTCCATCCATATTTTGCACAAGCACCATGGGGTGGATATAAACAATCTGGTATTGGTAGAGAGTTAGGTAAAGAAGGATTAGAAGAATATTTAATTTCTAAACATATTTATACAAATATTCAACCTGAGCCAGTGAATTGGTTTAGTAAATAAATACAACAAAGAAGAACGAGTATATAGGAGGATTTTGAGATGAAGCAATCTTATGATTATATAATTATTGGAGGCGGAAGTGCCGGATCTGTATTAGGTAATCGTTTAAGTGAAGATAAAGATAAGACCGTATTAGTATTAGAAGCGGGTAGAAGTGACTATCCATGGGATTTATTAATTCAAATGCCAGCAGCACTAATGTATCCATCGGGTAATCGTTTCTATGACTGGAAATATGAAACAGATGGCGAACCTCATATGGGCGGTAGAAAAGTAGCACATACAAGAGGTAAAGTACTTGGTGGTTCAAGTTCAATCAATGGTATGATTTATCAACGAGGAAACCCAATGGACTATGAAGGTTGGGGAGAACCTGAAGGCATGGAAACATGGAAGTTTGCGAATTGTTTACCATACTTTAAACGATTAGAAAAAACTTTTGGAGCAGATAAATCAGATCAATATCGTGGTCATAATGGTCCGATTAAATTAAGAAGAGGACCAGCAACAAATCCATTATTCCAAGCTTTCTTTGAAGCGGGCGTTCAAGCTGGATACAATAAGACACCTGATGTAAATGGATTTAGACAAGAAGGGTTTGGACCATTTGATAGCCAAATTCATAATGGTCGACGTGTTTCAGCATCAATTGCTTATTTAAGACCAGCTATGAAACGTAAGAATTTAACTGTTCAAACAAGAGCTTTTGTTACAGAAATCAATTATGAAGGTAGACGAGCAACGGGTGTAACATTCAAGAAAAATGGTAAGACACATACAGTTGCTGCAGGAGAAGTTATTCTATCAGGTGGTGCGTTCAATACTCCACAATTACTTCAACTTTCTGGAATTGGTGACTCTGAACATTTAAATTCATTAGGTATAGAGACACGTGTACACTTGCCAGGTGTAGGTGAAAACTTCGAAGACCACTTAGAAGTATATGTACAACATGCATCTTCTAAACCAGTATCTGAGCAACCAAGTTTAAATAAATTTAAAATGCCTTTTATCGGATTACAATGGATCTTCGGTAGAAAAGGACCAGCAGCAAGTAACCACTTTGAAGGTGGCGGATTTGTAAGATCTAATGATAAAGTTGATTATCCAAACTTAATGTTCCACTTCTTACCATTAGCAGTACGTTATGATGGACAAAAAGCAGATACAAAACATGGTTTCCAAGTACATATCGGACCAATGTATTCTAACTCTAGAGGTAGCTTGAAGATTAAATCTAAAGATCCATTTGAAAAACCTAAATTTGTCTTTAATTACTTATCTACAAAAGAAGACGAACAAGAATGGATAGAAGCAATTAGAGTTGCAAGAAACATCTTGAAACAACCAGCTTTAGCACCATATAACGATGGAGAAATATCTCCAGGACCTTCAGTACAAACAGATGAAGAAATTTTAGAGTGGGTTAAAAAAGATGCAGAAACAGCACTTCACCCATCATGTAGTGCAAAAATGGGACCAGCATCAGATCCTATGGCTGTAGTTGACCCATTAACAATGAAAGTACACGGTATGGAGAACTTGAGAGTAGTCGATGCATCAGCAATGCCACGCACAACAAATGGTAATATCCACGCACCGGTGTTGATGTTAGCGGAAAAAGCAGCAGACATCATTCGTGGTAAAAAACCATTAGAACCAGAAGAAATAGATTACTATAAACACGGCGTCCACCCTAAAGACGCAGGCGTTGTGAAATAATAGGAGAAGTAAGAAGGCTGAGACAGAAATTGTCTCAGCCTTTAGTTGTTATATGGGTACGCGCTAACTACCATAATTCTGAAAAGTGGTAATAAGAACGCTGTAACTACCATAATTCTGAATAATGGTAATAAGAGAGGGGTTTTCTAAGGGACATTATTCTGAATTGTGTCTCTAACAGCATGTCTAAGGGACATTATTCTGAATTGTGTCTCTAACAGCATGTCTAAGGGACATTTCCCAGAATTCTGTCTCTAATTGTTATTTATTTAAGTGTCTATATAATGTTGCTCTGCTAATGTTGGTCGCTTCTTTAATTTCTTCTAAAGTATATTTCTTAGAATGGTACATTTCGATGGCATTTTTTAAATTAAGATCGTTTCGTTTTGGTCTTCCGATAGTCTTACCTGCTGTTTTGGCTTTTGCGATACCTGACTTAGTTCTGAATTTAATCATATCGCTTTGAAACTGATTAAGTAGACTTAAAAATTTGTTAAAATTCATTTGCTCATGCTGACTAATTGTTATTTGAGCATTAACAATATGAATGTCCACATTGATTTCCTGGGCAATTGTAATGAGTTCTTCTAATTGGTATGAAGTATCTGCAAGAATACATAAATCAGTTATGTATAATTTATCCCCGCTTTGTAATTTACTATAAAATAATGTATTTAATTCTTTTCTAATTTCAGTTTGTACATGAGATTCTTCAATAATTGTTAACGAAAATTTGCTTAACTTTGAATGTTGTTCAGCGACTGTATCATATAATTCGATTGGTCTAATATAGCCATAATTCATAAATTTCACCTCAATAGTTTCATAAATGTATACATATGAAACTCTTTTGTTTATAATAGCACTATTGAAAATATATAAAATAGGAGTATGTATAATGTTTAAAACTTATATAGAAGAATGGCTTTCTAATCCAGGGAAAAATTTACTAGCTGGTATTGTTGTAACGCTAGCACTTATTCCTGAAGCCATTGCATTTTCTATAATTGCAGGAGTAGATCCAATGGTAGGATTGTACGCTGCTTTTATTATTGCTACGACAACTTCAATAGTAGGCGGTAGACCTGCTATGATATCTGGAGCTGCAGGAGCTGTTGCGCTTATTGTAACACCTTTAGTAAGAGAACACGGTGTCGATTATTTATTTGCAGCAACGATACTCATGGGTATTATACAGTTATTATTAGGAATTCTCAAAATTGGTAGACTCATGAAGTTTATACCAAGGTCAGTCATGATTGGATTTGTAAATGCTTTAGCGATTATGATTTTTATGTCTCAACTTGAGCATATATTCGGTATTTCAATAAGTACATATATTTATATAGCTATTACATTACTCATTGTTTATATTGTACCAAAATATTTCAAAGCCATTCCTGCACCGCTCATCGCAATTATTTTATTAACAACGCTATATATGGTAACAGGTTCTAATGTAAGAACAGTTGGCGATTTAGGTACGATAACAAGAGCATTTCCGAATTTCTTAATACCACAAGTTCCTTTTAACTTAGAAACATTAGCCATCATTTTGCCGTATTCTTTATCAATGGCAATTGTAGGATTAGTAGAAAGTTTATTAACTGCTAAAATTGTCGATGAAGCAACAGATTCTCATAGTAATAAAAATAAAGAATCCAGAGGTCAAGGTATTGCCAATATCATCACAGGTCTATTTGGAGGAATGGGAGGCTGTGCTATGATTGGTCAATCTGTCATCAATGTAAAATCAGGTGCAACAAGTAGATTATCAACATTTACAGCGGGTGTTTTCTTAATCATTCTCATCCTATTATTAGGAGATGTAGTTGTACAAATTCCTATGCCGATTTTAGCGGGTATTATGGTTATGGTATCTATTAGTACATTTGATTGGAAATCATTTAAGTACGTTAAGCAAGCGCCAAGAACAGATGCTGTCGTTATGATTTTGACAGTGGTCATCGTGTTGTTTACACATAACTTAGCTATAGGCGTTATTGTCGGCGTCATATTTAGTTCTTTATTCTTTGCTACTAAAATATCAAATGTTCATGTTCATCAAACAATAGAAAATCATTTTTATAAATATGCATTCACAGGACAAATATTCTTTGTTTCAATAGATTCAATGATGAATCAGTTAGACTTTTCTATTGAAAATAGTCAGATTGAATTAGACTTTACACACGCACATTTATGGGATGACTCAGCAGTCAATGCAATCGATTCAATGGTAAAAAAATTCGAAGATAAAAACAATACAGTATTTGTTAAACAATTAAATACAGATAGCAGAAAAATTATTTCTGAATTAAGTCAGCTCAATGAAACACATTTAACATAAGATTGGAAATTTTATTTAACCCCAATATAAAAAGGCTCGGACACTAATAAATTGTCCAAGCCTTTTGTTTTGTTATTAATTTTTATTTACTGATGCGTCATAGATAGAATCTACTGCGTCTTGTAATCCGCTATTAAATTCTTCTGCTGATTGTCCAGCGAATAGGTCAGTTACTAATGCACGTGAGAAACTTGCGATAAGTCCGTCATTTTCTTTAAGTAATTCATTTGCTTTTTCTCTTGAATAACCACCTGATAATGCAACGACACGAACAACGTTAGGGTGTTCGATTAATGATTTATATTGGTTTGGTTTTGTTGGAATTGTTAATTTCAACATAACGTATTGATCGTCGTTTAATTTATCTAATTCTTTCGCGATTTCTTCTTTTAAGATATCTTCAATTTCTTCTTTATCTTTAGCATTAATGTTCACTTCTGGTTCGATAATTGGAACTAATCCTGCTTCGATAATTTGTTTACCAATTTCAAATTGTTGTTCTACAACTTTAGCAATAGCTTCTTGATTTGCTTCAAGAATATTTGAACGCATTTTTGTACCGAATACATTACGTTCTTTTGCACGTTGTAATAACTCATCTAAACCAGGAATGGCTTTCATTAACTGAACGCCATTTTCTTCATCTGCTAAACCTTTGTCTACTTTTAAGAAAGGAACGATACCTTTTGAAGCTAAGTAGTCAGAAGTATATTGACCTTCAACTTCACGGTCCATTGTTTGTTCAAATAAAATAGCACCTAATATTTTTTCAGAAGTAAAGGCTGGAGATGTTACGATACGTGTTCTCATTTCATGAACAAGTGTAAACATTTCATCTTCATTGCTGTATTGATTTTCTTCAATACCATAATCTTTAAGAGCTTTTGGAGTACTACCACCACTTTGATCTAGTGCAGCTATAAAACCTTTACCATTTTTTATTTTTTCAAATTGTTCTTGGTTCATTTTTTCCACTCCTTTAGATATTTTCACTTATAGTATGATGATTTTTACCATTTATCGCAAGTTATTCAACTTTTAATGATTTTTTAAGAGAGAAAATGATTAATAAATATGTCGAATTTAAGAAGATTGACGCATGATTATTTCATAAAATGGTTATACGCATTATGATGTACATTAGGGAGGATTCTCAATGAATAAAAAATCAGCAATATTATTAATAGGTGGCTTAGCTATTGTAGCTTTAGCAGTCGCAGCTTTATTATTATTTTCAACGCAAAAAAGTACATACTACGGGTATATGGAGAATAGTACAACTGCAGAAAAAGTAGTCAGTGAGAAAAATAATGAAGTTACGGAAAATATCAAAATCGAATCTACAAGTGATTTCAAACCTAAAAAAGGTGATTTTGTAAAATTAATTTCAAACGATAACGGTAAAACATTTTATAAAAAAGAAGTCGTAAAACATGATGACATACCACATGGTTTAATGATGAAAATACATGATATGGAAATGTAAGAAATATAAAGTCTGAGACAAATGCTAATGTCTCGGACTTTTACTATTTTATTTAATCGTTACATATAGTAAAATTACATTTAACTTCTATAGAATGTGGGTGGTTAAAGTGATGTTAATCAGAAATAAACAAGAATCAGATGTTGAAGCGATTGCTAAAGTTCATTACGAGTCTTGGTTAACAACATATAGAGGAATTGTTCCAGATAGTTATTTGGATCAATTAACGTTAGCGTCATATATTGAAAGACATCATAAATTTAATGCGCCGTGTATAGTTGCAGAGGTTGATGGAGAAGTGATTGGATTTCTAATGTATGGTAAAGACAAAGATGAAGATACAAGTGATACATGTGGTGAAATTATGGTCATTTACTTACTTGAAGCATATCAACAACAAGGAATAGGAACATGTTTGATGCAAGAAGCGGAAGAACAAATGAAGGATAAATATGATGAATTAAGTCTTTGGGTTTTTGAAGATAATCATCCTACAATTAAATTTTATGAAAAGCATGGCTTTAAAAAAGATGGTAAATCTGAAATAAGCGATGTTAGTAAAGAATTAAAAGAAGTAAGAATGATGAAAAGAATATGATACATATGGAATTTTGTTTTACGTGAAACGGGCAGATGTTTGATCATCTGCTCGTTTATTTTTATAGAAATATTAATTACTTATTCAATTTATTTAGTTTTTCAGAATAGATTTTTCAACAAATCAAAAATTATTCTAAAAAATATGATTAGTATTATTATACTAGGGTAACATATCAAGAAAGGAGGAATTAAATATGAGTAAAATAACAGATTCATTCTTAAATGCTTTAGATAGCATTATAGCATTCATACCAAACTTAATTAGTGCAATTATCTTATTAATTGTCGCTTGGTTAATTGCAGTAATTGTTAAAACAGTTATTGTGAAAGGTTTAAACGCAGTTGGTTTTGAAAAATGGCTAGAGAAAAAGGGGTTAACTGAATCAGGAAGTGGCAAATCAGGGTCTGAAGGCTTAATTCAGACATTTGGTAAATTAGCTTACTTCATTATATTCTTATTATTCTTACCATCAGTGTTTGATGCATTAAATATGACTTCTGTATCAACACCGATTAAGAACATGATGGGTAGTGTATTAGACTTCTTACCTAGAATTATTGTTGCGATTGTTATATTAGTTGTTGGTTTATTCATCGCAAAAGTATTAGGTACATTAGTTAAAAACTTATTAACAAATTTAAATGTTAGTAAATATAATCACTATGTAAACTTTGGTGAGAATAAAGAAAGTATTGATATTCCTTCAGCTGCAGGCTGGGTAATTTCAACAATCATTGGTTTATTCTTTGTTGTTGAATCATTAAATACAGTTAATTTAGAAGTGTTAAATACAATTGGTGAAGCAATTATTGGATACTTACCATTAGTAATTTCAGCAGCAATTATCTTATTAATTGGTTTCATTGGTGGTAACTTACTATCTAAATTAATTAAAAAATCTACAGGTAACGTATTTGTATCTGAAATCGTTAAATATTTAGTAATCATCGTTTCAGTATTTATGACATTAGATCAATTAAACTTTGCTCAAAGCATTGTTAATGTAGCATTCTTACTAATCTTAGGTGCTGTAGCAGTAGCATTTGCTATCTCATTCGGTATCGGTGGTAAGTCATTTGCAGAAAAAACATTATCAAAAATTGAACGTAAAGCTGAATCAAATGACAAATAAAAGATGATTAGAAAAAGCTGAGACATCCGTGTCTCAGCTTTTTTGTGTGGATATATATAATGGGTGAATGAAGGTAAGAGATGAGGCAAGTCGTGGCTTAAGTGTAGAGTAAAGCCAAGAGATAGTCCAAGTCATAGCATAAACCCTAAACAACCTCACATCTTCCAAAAATCATATTCTATATCGTCACAATGCCCATCAAGATAGCAATAAATAGCATTAGGATGGAGAAGCCCCAAACCCAGAAGAATGCGTATTTGATATATCTACCCATATTGATTTCTGCAAGTCCAACGGCTAACCATACTGCTGGTGCGAATGGACTGACGAATGTTCCGATTACGTTACCTATCATAAGTGAAAAGGCTGTTGATTGTGATGGAACGCCAAATTGACTGGCTGTTGATTCTACTATAGGTAAGATAGCGAAATAATAAGCATCTGTACTTGTTAATAAATCTAAAGGAACACCTAATACACCGATTATAATGTGTAAATATGGTCCTACAACTGTTGGTAATACAGCAATTAACGATAACGCAATCGATTCTAACATGCCTGTTTCATTAAGTATTCCTAGGAATACGCCGGCTGCTAATATAACAGCTGCCATCATTAAGGCATTTGGTGCATGTGCTCGAATACGCTCCATTTGCTCGTCGACATCTCTAAAGTTTAATGGTAATGCGATTGCGACACCGAGCATAAATGCAAATTCAGGCGGTACAATATCTAATAACATCATAGCTACGACGATGACTGTAAGTATTAAGTTTAGCCAAAGTATGTAAGTATGCTTTGTTGCTTCCCCTTTAATTGATGCATTTTCTTCTTGGTCTTTTTCATAGTTTGCAATAATTTCATCCATATTGATTTTTACAACATCCTCATCAGGAAATGATTTAGCAATACGTCTTTTTTCACGGATTCCTAAATAGATAGAGAATAGAATTGCGAGTACGATTCCGATAAGTTGAATAGGTATAACTTGATACCATAAGTCGTTAATATTATCGACTTTAAGAACTGAAGCGGTTCTTGCCATTGGTCCGCCCCAGGGTACCATGTTGATAATTGCTGCACTTAATGCAAGAAGTAGTACTAATAAGTATGGGCTCATTTTTAGTGCCCTGTATAATGGTAATAAAGCAGGAATTGCTAATAAGAAAGTAGTGGCACCAGCACCGTCTAATTGTGCAAAAGTACCGATAATCGTTGTAACAATCGCGACGATAATAATATTACCACGTGTTAATTTAATCATTCCTCTAACAAAAGGTCTGAATAAACCACTATCTGAGATAATACCGAAATAGATAATCGCAAAAATAAACATGATTGCGACATTGAATACTTGATCAATACCGGATTCGACATATTTTCGAATATCTCCAAATCCATGACCAATAACTAATGAGCCAATTACAGGTATTAAAATCATTCCTACAACTGGACTAATTTTTTTCATAATTAACATTGCGACAATTGAAATAATAATAACGAGTCCAACAATTGTCAGCAGTGTACTTGGTTCTTCCATTTTTATCCCCCTCAGTTTAATATAGCGCTTACATTAATAAAAATTAAAAAGCTTTCTACAACACATTAAAGTGTAATAGAAAGCATATGTTTATTATATCATTTGAAATTAAAAATTAATATAATAATTTGAAAATTCTAATAATACTTTAATAATCAATTTCAAATCCTAAATCTTGAATCATATCATAGTCCATTTGATTTGGTTGACCACCGGTAATTAAATAATCTCCAACAAAAATAGAATTCGCAACCATGAGTGATAATGATTGAAGCGTTCTTAAATTTACTTCACGACCACCAGCAATACGTATTTCTTTTGTAGGATTAATGAGCCTAAACATACATAGAATTCTAATACATTTCATAGGTGTTAAGTCATCCATACTGCCAAATTTTGTACCTTTTATAGGGTGTAAGAAATTGACTGGAATACTGTCAGCATCTAATTGATTCAATGTAAAAGCCATATCGATAATATCTTCGTCAGATTCACCCATACCACAAATCACGCCAGAACATGGAGAAATATTCTTTTCCTTCATTATATTTATTGTATTTACACGATCATCAAAACTATGTGTTGTCACAACTTCATCATGATAGTTAGCACTAGTATTTATATTATGATTATATCGGTCTACACCACTGTTTTTAAGGGACTCAGCTTGTTGTTCATTTGTTAATCCGAGACAAGCACAAATCTTAAGTTGAGGATGATTTCTTTTAATTTGTTCAACAGAATCAGTAATGTGAGAAATCTCTTTATCACTAGGGCCACGACCACTCATAACAATACAGTAAGTTCCAATTTTATTTTCAGAAGCTACTTTGGCACCTTCAACAATTTGATTCTCTGGAATAAGTGCATAGCGTTGAGATTTTTGTTTAACATCTCTTGATTGCCCACAATAACCACAGTCTTCGGGGCAAATACCACTTTTGGCATTTAAAATCATATTCAGTTTTACTTTCTTACCATAGTAATGATGTCGAACTTTATAAGCTTCTTGAACAAGTGTTAATGTATCGATCGATTCATCTTGATAAATTTTTAAAGCTTCATTATATGTTAGATGATGACCATTGATTATGTTAGTTCCTAAAGTCATTAAAATTCCCCCTCTATAATTATTAATAGAATACTAATAATATTCTTAATTGTAAACCTAAATATTTAAATAGTTAACAATTAAGTGTTATTTACTAAAATATGGTAGAAATTACAATGAACTAGTGATAGCATATATATTGAAAGATTTAAATTATATATAGGAGAGATAAAATGAAGAAGTTTAAGTCAGTCATCATTTATAGTAGTTTAGCTTTATTGCTTGTAGGATGCGGAAACGAAGAAAGTTCAGCAAGTAAAAATAATGAGCACAATAATTCAGAACAGCAGTCAAATAAACATGAAAATGCAAAGTTGCCAACTGTTGTATTTGAATCTGATCTAGCAAATGAAAAATTATCAAAGTCAGAAATACATAAAAGTATTCAACGTTATTTAGATACAAATGAAAGTATTTATAATGTGACAACAAAGATTGAAGAAAAAATATGGGATGAACAACCTTTAACGAAGAGAGAAGCGGATCAATTAGAAGAAGGTAGAAAACTTTTAGAAAAGAATGACCAGAACTTCTCAAATTATATAGAAAATAATACACTCCCAAAAGGTTATCAAAAAGAAACAAATAGAATCAGTCAGTACTTTACAAGTTACAATCAAACAATTAAAAATTTAGACCATCAAGTGAAAAAAATAGAAGATAAAGCAGAAAAAGGTACCATCTCAACAAAAGATATAAAAGATATCGTACCATATAGTCAAAATGTAAATGGCAGACAACAAGCAAAAATAGAAAAATTCCTTAAACAAATCAATGTGAAGACAAATGCGTTTAAAAGGTAAAAGGTTATTTTGAAAGATGGTGGTTGTATGATGAAACAATTAATAAAAAATAGAGAGTTATTAACGGTGGTATTTGTATTTCTAATTATCGCCTTAAGTTTATTATTAGGTTTATTTCTAAGTCTTGAACAAATACTTATTTGTTTATTTCCGATTTTTATTATTTTTCTTTTATTTAGAGATTGGTTGAGAGGACGAGAGAAAGCAAAGGATTTCAAGAGATTTATGATATTTAGAATAATTGTAATGATAATATTTTTGATAATAATGTCCTTATACATATTGAGTATGTATCAGAATAATCAATTTACGAATCCGTTATATATTTTTGGTTGGTTTATTGTGTTATTCATTACTGACATTATTGAAAATAAATATTTCATAAAAAAGAATCGGGTAAATAATAATCAAGAAACCAAAAAAGCTGGGACAGTATGAGCTGTCTCAGCCTTTTTGGTATTTTAATATTTCATCTTTAATTGTTCTTTTTCAATATCAGATATAAATGCATGGTCTATTGCTTTAATATTAATGTCTTTCATTTCTGCTATAGATAATAATTGATGGTTGTACAAGAGTTGATATTCTTGGTTTAAGTTTGTATTCGAAACTGTTCTATTATCTGTATTAATATTAAATGGAATGCCTTGTTCTATAAGCTTTCTAATATTAAGTTCTTCTACTGATTGGATTGCTTTTGTTTGTAAGTTGCTCGTCGGACAAATTTCTAATAATGCGTTGTGTTGTTTAATGTATGATAATGCTTGATTGTCTTGAATTGCTGCAACGCCATGTCCTATTCTTCGTGCACCGAGTTCGATTCCTTCAATTATATTATGTATACATCCACATTCACCGGCATGCAATGTTAAGTGGTGGCCAGAATCTGTAGAATGTTGAATGGCTTCTTGTATGACTTTTGTTGGAAATGCTTCTTCAGGACCTGCAAAATCAAAACCTACGATGTGACGATTGGTTGTATTTAACTGATCTACTGATTTAAATAAGTCAATGTTTGTTTGATTGTCGTGATGTCGCATGCCACAAATTAGCAAATTGACTTTAATATCATATGTATGTTCAGCTTCGATTGCTCCGTTGTTAACAGCTTCTAAAATTTCTTCAATTTTTAATCCTTTATCTGTATGGAAAAGTGGCGCAAATCGTATTTCTATATATTTAATGTTGTCATGATGTGCTTGTTGCGCGACATCGACAACTGCTTTCTCTAAACTATCTTTTGTTTGTAAAACTTTTAAAATGGTGTCGAAAGATTTTAAGTAGTCATCTAAGCTTTCGCAATTTTGGTCTACTTGAATATCTTCTAAATTAATAGATACATGTTGTTCTCGTGCGAGTTGCTGGATTAATTCGATACTAACAGAACCGTCTAGGTGACAGTGTAACTCTGTTTTTGCTACTTCATTTATTGTAGACATTGGGAATATCCTTTCTTTATCTATTGGTATGATTTTTAAATATAGTTATATATTATAAACAATTTCAGAAATATCTGGTAGTATTTAGCACAAATGTGTAGATTTTGTGAGAAAATTTATAAAAATATTATTTTTTTATCTGAAAATTCTTGGTTTCGAATTATTAAAAATGCTATATTTATAGAATATTTTAAAAATTACAGTTTGGAAATTTAGTACATACATATTAAGAAGGGTCAGACATGAATAATAATTTAAAAAGAGAGTTAACGTCAAGACAAATGCAAATGATTGCGATTGGTGGCACAATTGGTGTTGGTCTATTTATGGGGGCATCAAGTACGATTAAGTGGACAGGACCATCCGTGTTATTAGCATATGCTATTGCAGGTGTATTTGTATTTTTAATTATGAGAGCGTTAGGTGAAATGGTTTACGTTTATCCAGATACAGGTTCATTTGCTAAGTTTGCAAATGATTATATTCATCCGTCATTTTCATTCGTAACCGCTGGAAGTAGTACATTTAACTGGATTATTGTCGGTATGAGTGAGGTTATAGCAGTAGGGTCGTATTTTAAATTTTGGTGGCCAGATTTACCTTCATGGATACCAGGTTTAGCTGTCGTTCTCATATTGCTTTCTGCAAACTTAGTTTCTGTTAAGTGGTTTGGTGAATTTGAATTTTGGTTTGCCGCTGTAAAAGTCGTAACGATTATATTGATGATTATTGCAGGGTTAGGGTTAATACTTTTTGGAATAGGTAATGACTTTAATCCAATTGGAATCAGTCATTTATGGGATCATGGTGGTTTCTTCACAGGTGGTCTAAGTGGTTTCTTCTTTGCATTATCAATCGTATTTGGTTCCTATATTGGTGTCGAATTAATTGGTATTACTGCTGGTGAAACGAAAGATCCACAGAAAAATATTGTAAAAGCTATTAACGGTGTTGTATGGAGAATATTAATTTTCTATATCGGTTCGATTTTCGTTATTGTAACTGTTTATCCATGGGATGAAGTGAATCAAATTGGTTCACCGTTTGTTGCGACATTTGCAAAAGTAGGTATCACTGCAGCTGCAACTATTATTAACTTTGTTGTAATTACAGCAGCAATGTCAGGATGTAACTCTGGTATTTTTAGTACGAGTCGTATGCTTTATACGTTATCTAAACAAAAGCAAATTTCTCAAATATTCTATAGAACAAATAAAAATGGTGTCCCACATATCGCTGTTATCGCAGTATCAATCGGTATCTTCTTCGGTATCGTCTTAGATATTGTATTACCTCTGATATTAGGTAAAGATACGAATATATTTGTATATGTGTTCAGCGCAGGTGTGCTTCCAGGTATGGTACCTTGGTTTGCCATTTTAATTAGTCATATGAATTTTAGAAAGAGAGAACAAATTAAAGATCATCCATTTAAGATGCCATTCGCACCAGTCAGTAATATAATCACAATTATTATGCTTGTATTAGTTGTTATTGGCATGTTGTTCAACGCTGAAACAAGAATCTCAGTCATAATTGGTATCGTATTTATTGCGATCATTAGCTTATATGCATTTATTAAAAAGCCATAATATATGAATAAAAATACATGTACATTTCAGGGTGTATATGTATTTTTTTATAGTCAAAATTAATTAGAGTAAAGATATAGGTTAACTATTTATTGTTATATAACAGTTAAATAAAGGGGTTTATAAATTGAATATTCAAAAATGACTATAGACATTATTTAATGAATATAATACAATTGATAACAGTTATCAATTAATAGGAGGACATCATGAATAAATATTCAAAAATTTTTATGGCGATATTAGTTGTTTCAGCAATGTTTTTAGCAGCATGTGGCAATAATAAGAGTAGCGAAGCAGGTGCTAAGAAATCTGAAACAATAGAAATAAAAGACGAATTAGGTACTCAAAAAGTTAAAAAGAATCCTAAAAACATTGTCGTGTTAGAGTATTCTTTTGCAGATGCAGTTAAAAATCTTGGCAATACACCAGTTGGTATTGCGGATGATAATAAGAAAGAAATTATTAAAAAATTATATGGTGAAGATGTGAAATATACATCAGTTGGTACACGTAAACAACCAAACTTAGAAACAATCAGCTCGCTTAAACCAGATTTGATTATAGCGGATGTTCAACGTCATAAAGGTATAAGTGAAGACTTGAAGAAAATTGCACCAACACTTGTATTGAAAAGTAGAGAAGCAAGCTACGATGATGTGAATGGCTCATTTAAAACAATTGGTAAAGCTTTAGGTAAAGAAGATAAAGCGAATCAATTACTTGAAGAGCAAGATGCAAAAATTAAAAAAGCTAAAGATAAAATAGATACAAAAGAAAACGATGGCCAAAAAGTGTTGATTGCAGTTGCAAGAGAAGATGCATTCCAAGCTCATACATCTACTTCTTATGCTGGTCAACTATTAACAAAATTGGGATTAGACAATGCTGTAGAATCTAAAAATGCATATGAAGATATTAATTTAGAAAATTTATCTAAAATTAATCCAGATAAAATCATTTTTACAACTGACAAAAAGAACCCAATAACAGATGATTGGAAAGAAAAAGCGATTTGGAAAGATCTTAAAGCATATAAAAAAGGTCAAATATATCAAGTAGATAGAGACTTCTGGACAAGATTCAGAGGTATCAATGCCAATGAATATATCATAAAAGATTTACAAAAATATAACGAAGAGAAATAAATACTTGAACAATGAACGTACATACAATTGTCCGTTCATTGTTTTATTTCTGAGTTGAGTTGGTGATGTTATGAAAAAAGAAACGATAATCATTATAGCAACAGTCATAATTTTAATAATAGGCATTTTTATAAATTTAAGCTTTGCTTCGTCAATTATGAGTTTTAAAACGATATTTCATGCTTTATTACATAATGATCATTCGAAAGATACATTAATTATTAGAACGGTAAGACTGCCAAGACTATTAGTTGCGATTATGGTTGGTGTGAGTTTAGCGCTAGCAGGTGCAATCATGCAAGGTATTACGAGAAATGCACTTGCTTCACCTCAAACATTTGGTATTAATGCCGGCGCTTCGTTAGTACTTGTTGCGGCATTAGTTTTCTTTCCTGATTATAATGGTAATCAAAGTGCGTATATTGGATTTATTGGTGCGATTTTAGGTGGCGTGATTGTGTATACCTTTATTTATGGACATGAGAATAATCAAGTTCGTTTAGCATTAGCGGGTATGACCATTCATTTACTGCTATCTTCAGTCACTGAAGTGTTGATATTAATGAACGAAAACGCCACAGATATTCTATATTGGTTAACAGGTTCGTTAAACGGTAAAGATTGGGATAGTGTGGAAGTCCTATTACCATGGTTTGTAATCGGTACGATTATCACAATTATGTTAGCGAGACATTTAACGGTTATTTCACTTGGTGATGATTTAGCTACAGGTTTAGGTGTTTATAAGAAACTGATTTATATCGTATTTGGATTGATGGTTATTATTCTAGCTGGTTCATCAGTATCTGTTGCAGGTCCAATTGGCTTTGTAGGCTTAATTGCACCTCATATTTCTAAGAGGTTGATTAGAGGCGGTTATGAAAGACATATTATATTAACTGCACTTATTGGTGCAGTGTTACTCGTATATTCAGATGCGTTATCACATATTATTGCTTATCCTTATGAATCGCCTGTCGGAATTGTAACAGCTTTAATAGGCGGACCGTTCTTCCTTTACTTATGTAAAAATGGAAGGAGTGTTCAAAAAGGATGAAACTTAAATGGAAATATATCATCGTTTCACTCGTACTATTGGTCTCATTATTTATTAATCTACAAGTAGGTTCTCAGTTTATAGGTACATCAAAGATTATATCTACATTTACTGGCTTTTCAGATGAATATGATTTTGTTGTATATAATTATAGATTACCAAGAATGATTATTTCATTGATTGGTGGAGGCTTATTAGGTGTATCAGGTGCTATTGTCCAAAGTTTACTGAGAAATCCTTTAGCATCACCAGATATCATAGGTGTTACAAAAGGAGCAGGATTATTTGCAGTCGCACAAACATTATTGTTACCAGCACTACCATTTTATTTCTTAGGTGTTGCTTCATTTATAGGTGCAGTTGTACTCATCATGCTTATTATGCTTATCGGCAAATTGTTCCAAGCAAGTACATATACAATTGCATTAATAGGTGTTGCTTTAAGTGCGATATGTCAGGCAGGTCTTCAATATTTCATGATTAGATATCCAGACAATATCAATACGACATTATTGTGGTTGTCTGGAAGTGTATGGGGACGTAATTATGATGACTTATGGTTCTTTATACCTGGCATAGTGGTGTTGCCGCTTATTTTCTTATTTGCTCGTAAAATTGACATATTAAGTTTAGGTGATGAATCTGCTGTCAGTTTGGGTGAAAAAGTATCTCTTATTAGAAATGTATATCTTGTGATGGCAGCAATTTGCGTTGGATCAGTCGTGTCAGTAACAGGGACAATTGGCTTTATAGGCTTAATTGCACCTCATATAGCAAGGTTATTAGCAGGACCGAAAGCCATTAAATTGTTACCATTATCAGCTTTAATAGGTTCAATATTCTTATTAGTAGCAGATGCAATAGGTAAAGGGATGTTTCCTCCACTCGAAATTCCTGCAGGTGTAGTTACAGCCATTATTGGTGCCCCTTATTTCTTATATTTATTAAAAAAATCTCAAAGTGTGTAATGAGTTATTTAGCCGAAACAGTCATGATTGTTTCGGCTTTTTTGATAGGCATAAATATTTCTTGAGAAATATGGCTGTGATAACATTGCATTAAAAAGAATATTAAGGAAGTGTAAGTATGTCTAATCAATCTGCTTTATTAGTTATGGATATGCAAAATGGTATTGTTGGTAGCTTATCTAATTCGAGTGAAATCATCGATAAAAATAAAAAGGCTATCGAAAGTGCTAGGAAACATCAAATCCCAGTTATTTTTGTGAGAGTAGCTTTTTCAAAAGGATTTTATGAAGTGTCGCCTTACAACAAATCATTTTCACGTATTAAAGCAAGTGGACAACAAATGAGAGTGAATGATGCATCAACTCAAATTATAGACGAACTTGCACCAAATGAAGATGAAGTCGTTGTTACAAAACATCGCTTTAGTGCTTTTACAGGTAGTAATTTAGAAGTGTTATTGCGTGGTATGCAAGTTGACCACCTTATTTTAACAGGTGTTGTAACAAGTGGTGTTGTATTATCTACTTTAGTTGAAGCGGCAGATAAAGACTTTGAATTAACAGTCTTATCAGATGCGATGACAGACAGAGATATTGAAACACATCAATTTCTAATTGATAAAATTTTTCCTAGGTATGCGGAAGTAACTGAGACATTAGAATGGTCAAATACAATCGTATAGATAGGAGATAATTTTTATGCGTCAAGTTTCGAGTGAAGAAACCTTTAATACGAAACTATATCCTCCGATGATTTTAGGGTCAATATTGAATCCTATCAACTCTTCTATGTTAGCTGTTGCACTTATACCAATTGCACAAGACTTCGGTATACCTTTTTATCAAACAACATGGCTTGTGTCATCGTTATATTTAGCAACGAGTATTGGTCAACCGGTTATAGGTAAACTTATAGATATATTTGGCCCTCGAGGGTTATTTTTATTTGCTACAAGTTTAGTAGGAGTAGCGAGTTTGATTGCGATTTTTACACCATATTTTTTTGGATTAGTATTAGCAAGATTTCTTATAGGTATTGGTACTTGTGCAGGTTATCCTTCAGCAATGTATTTAATCAGTTATGAGGGCAAGCGCACAGGTAAAGATAGTCCAAGTAAAATATTAACAATGCTATCTATATCCAATCAGACGATTTCTGTTATTGGTCCAACAATCGGTGGTTTGTTAATTCATAGTGGCGGTTGGCAAGCTATATTCTTAGTCAATATTCCACTTTCCATTCTTTCATTCGTATTTGGATTTTTATATTATCCAAAAGTTGAAAGTCCAAAGAAATTAAATGCATTAAAAGAACAGATAGACTTTATAGGTATAACGTTGTTTACAATTACTTTAACAACATGGATGATTTTCTTTATGGAGCCAGATCAATCCATTTTTTATCTATTTATAATTGGACTGTTCAGTTTATTAGTTTTTGTCATTGTGGAACTCAAATCTAAGAAACCATTTATTGATCTAAGAGTACTTGGTCACAATGGTGCTTTAAATAATACTTATATAAGATCACTTCTTACAGCTGTTATTTCTTATAGTGTGCTATACGGATATGTTCAATGGCTAGAAGAGGGGAGAGGATTGACTGCAGCACATGCAGGACTCATGATGTTACCTCAATTCTTGGTTGGGATTTTTATGGCACAATTAACAGGTACAAGACTATCAATTAAGTTCAAACTATATTTAGGGACAATTTGTGCACTCATAACAATGATAGGCTTCCAATTTATTCATGCGGATACACCATTATGGATATTAATATTATTAGCTGCAATTTTTGGTGTGCCACAAGGATTATTAAATTTAGCAAATCAAAATGCACTTTATCATCAAGCACCAAAATCAATGATAGGCATGTCAGCAGGATTATTAAGAACTGCAATGTATATCGGTGCAATCGTATCATCCACTCTCATTAGTACTTTATTTAAAGGTGACCACATCACAAATGGTATACATGAATTAGGTCTATTCTGTATGCTGATAGGCATAGTTATCATCATTCTAACCTTTGTCAGTAGACGTTCATTAAGCACAAGGTAGACTGCGGGTTGTCTGAAGTTAGAGAGAGGGGAGGATGAGTTTTGGAGTGGTTGTTTAGAGTTAGATGTCATGGCTTAAGTAGTGAATAAAGCCACAACATCACCCAATTTCACATTCCCTACCAAAAAAAGAGCTAGGACACGTATCCTAGCTCTTTTCATATTTATTTCATTTCTTTAAAGGCTTTTAAGAATATCTCTCTTTGTTTTTCTAATGAAATTGGATCGTTATATTGTGTTTCTGTTACATCAAATTTAACGACGTGATTATTTTTCTTATCTTCTGTATTTGCCCAAACATTTGTATCTTCGAATGGTGCTTTCTGATTTCCGTTTGCTGCGATTACAACAAAATCACCTAAATATTTATCGAATTCTTCAGGTGTTATTGTGATAGCATTTGTTTTTTTTGTTGCTTTTTTTAGGTCTTTTGGTTGTTTCAAGCCCTAACCGATATATAAAATTTCAGTACCTCGACCTAATGCATCACTGAATGCCATAAGTCCTTTTGGTGTTTGTTGTAATACTGTTGCTGTTTTTTCTTTGATAAGTGGTTCTAAATCTTTTTTATCATCTTTAAGTTTTTGATCCCATTCTTTAATCCACTCTTTAGCTTGGTCTTCTTCGCCGACTAATTCTGCTAATTTAGTTGTATTATCTTTATATGTAGAAGTCATTGCATCAAAAGTAACGGTAGGTGCAATTTTTTAAGTTTATTAAGGTTTTTGTCTTGTGCGCTTGTAATAATTAGATCTGGTTTTGTTTTTGCAACTTGTTCAACATTTGTTTGATCTATTTTTTTAGCATCTTTCGTAACATTTTTAAGTACCTTATTTTGATTAATAAATTCTGGTACTGCTACTGGTGTATGTTTGAACTTAACTAATGCGCCGACATATGTTGGATGTAATACTGCAATTCGTTTAGGATCTTTTGGTACATCAACTTTCTTACCATTATCCATCGTAAACGACTTTGTATCAGAGCTTGAATCTTTCTTACTACTTGAATTTTTATTGTCATTGTTCTTCCCGCATGCTGCAACAAATAAAATTAACGTTAATACTAAAATTAATACCTTTTTCATTAAAAAGCCTCCACAATTCATTGAAATTGATAATCTTTCTCAATTGTATCAAAATATTGTGATTATACAATAGGTTTTGCAAAATTTAAAGAGTGCAATTATTTGAATATCATATTTTTACCATGTATATTTAACGTAGTAAATTCGATTGGAAAGGAGTGAAGGCGTAATGGAATGGCTCATAGGTTTATTAGGTGAAGAGATTTTAATTAATTATGTTGCATTTAGCATACATTATTTCATTCCTGTGTTATTAACGCTCTTGTTTGTTTATTTGCAGATGCAAGCAAACATCAAGCTCCACAAAGATTGGATTGTAAGGTTTTCAACTGAAGTAGAGGATCAATACATTTTTGAATGGATAGTCCCTATTTTAAGGTGGAGAACACGTTGCTTATCCAAATCCGTCGATGAAGAAGACGCTAGTCCAATATATTAAGGCATAATTAATATATTGGAGGAGAAATTTTGAAAAAATTATATACAGTTTTAGCATTTTTAGCAGTATCGATATTACTAAGTGGATGTGCACCACAAGAAGGTGGTGTATTTTATAATTCATTAGTAGAACCATTCATTTATTTGATTAAATTCTTTGCATCATTCTTTAACAATAGTTATGGAATTGGCATTATCATCGTTACCATATGTGTAAGACTAATTGTCATGCCGTTTATGTTGCGTTCTTTTAAAGGACAGAAGAAAATGCAATTTAAAATGAAGAAAATAAAACCACAAATGGATGAAATTAATAAGAAGATGAAATCAGCTAAAGATGAACAAGAACGTGCACAATATAGCCAAGAAATGATGGCTTTATATAAAGAACATGGTATAAATCCTTTAGGTATGGGATGTTTACCAATGATTATACAGATGCCGATACTAATGGCGTTGTACTTTGCAATATCTCATAATGATGCACTTGCAAGTCATAGTTTCGCTTGGTTTAACCTAGGTACACCAAATATATTTATGGCACTGATTGCCGGAGCACTCTATTTATTACAAGCATATTTATCAACAAAATATTTACCAGAAGAATCAAATGGACAAATGAAATACATCATGTATATTAGTCCAATTATGATATTTATTGTGAGTATGAGCACACCAGCAGCACTTCCATTATATTGGAGTGCAAGTGCGATCGTACTTATCGTTCAACAATATATATCTAATAAGTACTTTAATTATCACGAAGACGATCTTCAAACAAGTTCATAAATAACAAAAGACGTTCAATTCTTGAGCGTCTCAGACTGTGGACAAACTGAACTTAAATTTATAAGTTCAGTTTGTTTTTTTATATGGATTAATATTTTCCACTAAAATCATGATTAAACT
>NZ_JAJNIU010000016.1:0-71059 GCF_022386355.1 Mammaliicoccus sp. L-M44
TGCCCTATGTACAGAAAAAGGCATTACCAGAAGCATGTCCCGTAAGGGAACGCCAGCTGATAATGCCCCAATAGAATGTTTTCATGCCTCTCTAAAGTGTGAAACATTCTACTTAAACAGTGAGCTTAGAAACTCTAATACCATTGTAATAGATATTGTCGAAAATTACATTGAAAACTATAATAAAGTTAGAATTCAACAAAAACTAGGCTACTTATCCCCTATAGAATATAGGGAATTAGCAGCCTAGAAAATAGTGTTTTTATTGAGCTCCCTTAGTAAGGGTGCAGTGCCATTCTACGGGGCTTTCTTTATATGGTAGTATTATAAATCCAAAATTCACTTCTTTTCTATCATCATAAATAAGACATAAAACAATAAGAGAACTGAAATACCTAATATAATAAAAAAGATTGATAATATAAAATTAAAACCATAAACTAAATCTCCAGCAACAATCAATACTGTTCCTAAAAATAAACAAGTAGAAAATATGTATGAGATTTTAGCTATATTTTCTAGATTTACTTTATCATGTTCTATAGAAGCAATAATATTTATATTTTTAGATATTGCAACGTATATAGAAAGGGTTAAAGAAATTACAAGTATACATATAACTAGTACAATATTAAACACTGTCTACCTCCATTTACTTGTTAGCTTTATTCTTTTTATAATCTTTGATTAAGTAAAATAAATGTGAAGCACCTAAGCAACAAAAAATGACTATAACTATATTAACAATTATACATATCATATTCGAATTAGGTAAATACGAAAACAATAACATAAATGGTATAAAGCATATAATTTCTAGTATTGTTATATTCTTAAAAATTTCTTTTAAGTTATTCAACATTGACCACCTCATTATGATAACCTAGTTAGACTTAATTTATATTTCCTTATTTTGTAAAAATAATACCATAAACACATAAGATGGTATATATTTTCTATATTAAAATATATACCATCGATTTTGTTAAGTGCTGACGCCTGAGGGAATAGTATGCGTGAGAGACTATAGGCTCGAACCATACCCTAGGCAAGCATGCACGAACAAAATCGAAGATTACTTTATAAACACATTATCTAAAATAGATTAAGAAATAGAAAAACCCTGTATAAGTTCTTACGACTAAGAACTTATACAGGGTTATTTTATCTATAAATATTGTCTTACACAGTTTAATTGGTATTATCCAATTGAACCTTCCATTTCGAATTTGATTAGTCGGTTCATTTCTACTGCGTATTCCATTGGTAATTCTTTTGTAAATGGTTCGATGAAGCCCATTACGATCATTTCAGTTGCTTCTTCTTCTGAAATACCGCGGCTCATTAGATAGAATAATTGTTCTTCAGATACTTTAGAAACTTTCGCTTCGTGTTCTAATGAAATGTTATCGTTCATGATTTCATTGTAAGGAATTGTATCTGATGTAGATTCGTTATCCATAATTAATGTGTCACATTCAATGTTTGAACGTGCGCCAGTTGCTTTACGTCCGAAGTGTACTTGACCACGGTAAACAACTTTACCACCATTTTTAGAAATTGATTTAGAAACAATTGTTGATGACGTATTAGGTGCTTTATGAATCATTTTTGCACCAGCATCTTGAACTTGTCCTTTACCTGCAAGTGCGATAGATAAAGTCATACCTCTAGCGCCTTCTTCAAGTAAGAAACAAGATGGGTATTTCATTGTTAATTTAGATCCTAAGTTACCATCAATCCATTCCATCGTACCATTTTCATATACGAAAGTACGTTTCGTAACTAAGTTATAAACATTGTTAGCCCAGTTTTGGATTGTTGTATAACGGCAGTATGCATCTTTCTTAACGATAATTTCAACTACAGCTGAGTGTAATGAATTAGTCGTATAAACAGGTGCTGTACAACCTTCTACATAGTGTACTGAAGAACCTTCATCAGCAATAATTAATGTTCTTTCAAATTGACCCATGTTTTCAGAGTTAATTCTGAAGTAAGCTTGAAGTGGTGTTTCTAATTTTACGCCTTTTGGTACGTAAATGAATGATCCACCAGACCAAACTGCTGAGTTTAATGCTGAGAATTTATTATCTGCAGCTGGAATAACACTTGCAAAATATTCTTTGAATAATTCTTCGTTTTCACGTAATGCTGAATCAGTGTCTTTGAAGATAATACCTTGTTCTTCTAAGTCTTGTTCCATGTTATGGTATACAACTTCTGATTCATATTGCGCAGATACACCTGCAAGATATTTTTGTTCTGCTTCAGGAATACCTAATTTATCGAAAGTATTTTTGATTTCTTCTGGTACTTCATCCCATGAACGCTCTGAACGTTCTGATGGTTTTACGTAGTATGTGATTTCATCAAAGTTTAACTCTGTTAAATCGCCACCCCACATTGGCATTGGCATTTTGTAAAATTGTTTTAATGATTTCAAACGAAAATCAAGCATCCATTGTGGTTCGTCTTTCATTTCAGATATTTTTTTAACGATTTCTTCTGTTAAACCTCTACCTGAACGGAAAATAGAAACGTCTTCATCATGGAAGCCATATTTATAATCTCCAACTTCTGGTGATTTTTTAGCCATTTTCTTCACTCCTCTTTTATAATAGCGTTCGCCCATTTTTCAAAAGTTACGCGTTATTTTGCTCTTTTGTTCCTTTTTCAAATGCTTTCCATGCTAAAGTAGCGCATTTGATTCTTGCTGGGAATTTAGATACACCTGATAGTGCTTCTATATCTCCCATTTCTTCTGTAATATCGTAGGATTCACCAAGCATCATGTTTGAGAATTCTTGACTCATTTCTAATGCTTCTTCGATTGTATGACCTTTAACTGCTTCAGTCATCATAGATGCGCTAGACATTGAAATAGAGCAACCTTCACCTTCAAACTTAGCATCTTTAATAACATTATCTTCTACATCTAATGTTAAGCGGATGCGATCTCCACATGTTGGATTGTTCATATCTATTGTTAGAGAGCCATCTTCAAGAACGCCTTTATTACGAGGGTTCTTATAGTGGTCCATAATGACAGAACGGTATAGTTGATCTAAATTGTTAAAATTCATAAGAGAAAAACTCCTTCGCGCCATTTAGTGCCTGAATGAGTTGGTCAACATCTTCAGTAGTATTATAAATATAGAAACTTGCTCTTGCTGTTGATGATTGGTTTAACCATTTCATTAATGGTTGTGCACAATGGTGACCTGCTCTTACAGCTACGCCTTCAGAATCTAATGCTGTTGCTAAATCATGTGGGTGAACACCTTCTACATTAAATGTAATTAATCCAGCTCTTTTATCAGGAGTAGGTCCATATATTTCAAGTCCATCAATTTTAGACATTTCATTGTAAGCATAATTCACAAGATCATACTCATATTGATGAATGTTATCTAAACCGATAGCATCAATATATTTAATCGCTTCAGCTAAAGCAATTGCTTCAGCAATAAGCGGTGTACCAGCTTCGAATTTCGTTGGTAAGTCTGTCCATGTTGCATCTTCTAATCCAACAAAATCAATCATATCTCCACCAAATTCGATTGGTTCCATCTTATCTAATAAATCACGTTTACCATATAAGACACCTATACCAGTAGGGCCTAACATTTTATGACCACTAAAGCTAAAGAAGTCTACATCTAAATCTTGAACATCCACTTTCATATGTGGTGCTGACTGTGCACCATCTACTGCAATAACAGCATTATGACGATGTGCGACTTCTGCAATATATTTAACATCATTGATTGTACCTAATACGTTAGACACATGAGCGACTGCGACAATTTTAGTTCGATCATTGATCGTACTTTCAATTGCTTCTCTTTCAAGTTCGCCACTTTCTGACATTGGAATAAATTTAAGTTTAGCACCTGTTCTTTTAGCAAGCTGTTGCCATGGCACGATATTCGCATGATGTTCCATTTGTGTGACAACAATTTCATCATCTTCAGAAACATTTGCATCACCGTAACTATGCGCCACTAAGTTGATCGCTGTTGTAGTTCCTCTTGTGAATACAACTTCTTCAAAATATTGTGCATTTATAAATCTTCTAACAGTTTCACGTGCTTTTTCATAAGCATCCGTAGCAAGTGTACCTAGTGTATGCACACCTCGGTGAACATTAGAGTTATAACGGTTGTAGTAATCTACAATGCTATCAGTGACTTGAGTAGGTGTTTGACTTGTGGCTGATGAATCTAAATACACGAGTCTACTACCGTTAACTTGTTGTTCTAATATCGGGAAATCTTTTATAATTTTTTCTACATTAAATGTTGATTCGGCCACATTATCAGACCTTTCTGTGCCTTTTTTATATTTGTGTTGTTACTTTTAATTCAATAACTTCACGTAATTGACGTTTAACGTCTTCGATTGGCAATGCAGATACAACTGGATCAAGGAAACCGTGAATAACTAAACGTTCTGCTTCTTCACGAGAAATACCTCTACTCATTAAGTAATAAAGTTGAGTTGGATCTACTCTACCTACTGAAGCTGCGTGCCCTGCTGTTACATCATCTTCATCAATTAATAAGATTGGGTTTGCATCTCCACGTGCTTTTTCAGATAACATAAGAACACGAGATTCTTGTTGAGCATCTGCTTTAGTACCACCGTGTTTGATGTATCCAATACCATTAAAGATTGAAGAAGAACTATCTTTCATAACACCATGTTTCAATATGTGACCATTAGATTCTTTACCATATTGAATGATTTGTGTTGTGAAGTTTTGTTTTTGTTCTCCACGACCAACTACGACTGTTTTTAAGTTACAGTTTGAACGGTCACCCATTAAATAAGTCGTGTTGTCATTAATTGTACTACCGTCATTCATTAAACCTAAAGCCCAATCAATTGTCGCATCAGCTGCTGCTGTACCACGACGGATAATGTGACCAGTAAAGCCTTTATCCATGAAATCAACTGTACCGTAAGTAATGTTTGAGTTTGCACCAGCAATTACTTCAGAAACGATGTTTAATTGACCTTCGTTTGAAGATACTGTAGATAAATAGTTTTCAACGTATGTTAATTCTGCACTTTCTTCAGTTACGATAATCGCATGGTTGAAGAAACTTGCATCGCTATCATCATGTAATACAACGTATTGAACAGGATTTTCTACAACAACATTTTTAGGTACGTATACAAATACACCACCGTTAACTAATGCTGCGTGTAAAGCTGTTAATCTATGTTCATCTACTTTAACTGCGTCTGTCATGAAGTATTTTTGTACTAAATCACTATTTTCAATTAAAGCTGTTTTTAAATCTTTAATTACAACGCCTTGTTCGACTAATTTTTCATCTACTTTAGTAAAAGCGGGTGTATTATTATGTTGAACAATTAAGTTTGTAGCATTTTCAGTATCGATAATTTTACGAACTGATTCTGGTAAATTGTCGATAGTATCAAATGTTTCACTTGTAACAGTATGTGTTTTGAATGAATCAAAATCCCATCTGTCAATTTTTGTTTTGTCTGGTTTAGGCATTTCTAATGTATCTAATTTTTGAAAACTTTCTTTTCTTAAATCAGTCATCCATTGCGGTTCATTTTGAGATGCTGAATAATTAACTAAGTCTTCAACGTTAATATTTAACTTTGTTTCAGTTGCCATTTATACTCCTCCTACTTGACTATCATGATCATATATTATTCAGCGTTAATTGTTTCGTCTTTAATGTTAAGTTCTTCTTTAATCCACTCGTAACCTTCTGCTTCAAGACGTTTTGCTAATTCTTCGCCACCTGATTTAACAACTCTACCTTGCATCATAACGTGTACAAAGTCAGGTGTAATATAGTTTAATAATCTTTGATAGTGAGTAATAATTAAACAACCAAAGTCTTCTCCACGCATTTTGTTAATACCTTTTGATACAACTTTTAATGCGTCGATATCTAAACCTGAGTCAATTTCATCTAAAATTGCAAATTTAGGTTCTAACATCATTAATTGAAGAATTTCGTTACGTTTCTTCTCACCGCCAGAGAAACCTTCGTTTAGGTATCTTTGAGCCATATCTTGGTCCATTTCTAATAGATCCATTTGTTTATCTAATTTCTTAATGAATTGCATTAAGTTAATTTCATCGCCTTCTTCACGTTTAGCGTTAATTGCAGAACGTAAGAAATCAGCATTTGTTACTCCAGAAATTTCTGATGGGTATTGCATAGCTAGGAATAAACCAGCTTGCGCACGCTCGTCAACTTCCATTTCTAATACATTTTCACCATCAAGAAGTACTTCACCTTGTGTTACTTCATAACTAGGATGGCCCATGATTGCAGATGATAAAGTTGATTTACCAGTACCGTTAGGTCCCATGATTGCGTGGATTTCACCTTGTTTAATAGTTAAATCTACACCTTTAAGAATTTTCTTACCTTCGATTTCTACGTGTAAATCTTTGATTTCTAATATTGATGCCATATTATTTTTCCCTCCAGAGAATTTATTCACATTTAAAAAAGATAACCCTACATTATCTTTTCTAGTTTATAATAATTTTAATGTAACGTCAAAGTTTGCTGTAAATCTTTACCCTTAATATTATAACGTAGTTACACGGGCAAATAAACATTTTCGCTTTATTTATATAGAAGAAACTGCTCATATAAACTATTTTTCTGAAATGTTTTTCAAATGATAATCATTTCAATTAATTCTCAATTTATAAATATTCTATTTCACCCTCTTCCGAATGCCTTTCTATCCAATATATACTATAATGATAATAAATAAATATGCAGTTTATGAAAGGAAAATTACATGAAACGCTATGAACAATTTGCATTCGTTATAAGTGCAATATGTGCATTTATACTTTTATTAAATTTAGTCAATGTTATTAATTTGAGTAGTCTTTTAAACACATTATTAACAGCTGCTACAATTGTTACAATCGCTACATTCAACGTTAGAAATTACAGATTTGTCGGTATCATTTTATATGCCATCGCCGTATTTATGCTCATCATTTATTTCTTTAACGGATATATTTAAGTATTGATTATTGCACGATATCTACCAGTCTTCGTGCAGCTTCCCCATATTTTCATCTCTACTAAAACAAAAAAGCAGTCGACTCTCCGTTTACAAAGGGAGATCAACTGCTTTTTCTTAAATATTATTCATAAACTCGGTATGTTTGACCCGAATGAATACCCTCTACACTTTTCAAGTATGCTTTAGCGGCTTTTTTAGCTGGGACTGCTTGATAACCTTTAAAGAAATCACCATAATCTTCGAGTGCTTCTTCAATTACATTTGGACTTACATTATTAATTCTTAAATCACGTTTTAATTCATATGCAGCTGATTTCACAAGTGCTTGAATACCACCACCAGCCATTGCTGATGAAACGCCACCTTTGATTGGTTCGTCCATAATAACACCAGTTGTTAATGTGAACTTCCACCATCATTAATATAATGTTGTCCGATCAGTACTAAGTTGATTTGTCCAAGTAATTTACTCGTAACAGCAACTTCATTTGATTCAGGTGTTAAGTCAGATAAATCATCAAAATTCGCTGCACCTGCAGTAGAAACAACTGCATCTACATTTTGAATTTGTTCAAACATTAATTTAATATCTTCTACATTTGACATATCCATTTGATAGTCACCTGAGTTACGTCCAACTTTCACAACTTCATGTCCGTTTGACGCAAGTTCTTCTGCCACTGCTGAACCAATAATACCATTAGCACCAACTAATATAATCTTCATAATTTACTACCTTTTCGATTAATTAAATAAATTTTATCTATAAATGAAAGCATACACAAACATAATGCCCAAAGATGAGTAATAATACAAAAAACATCTAACCATATGGCTAGATGTTTTTTAAATTTCTTATTTAGCTGCGATTACAGCTCCGTCGTATTTCTTGTTAATGAAGTCTTTAATTTCTTTAGATTGTAAGACTTTCATTAAAGCTTTAATTTGTTTGTCATCTTTATGACCTTTTTGAACTGCAATTAGGTTTGCGTATGGTGAATCTTTTCCTTCTACTGCAATTGAATCTTTAAGTGGATTTAATCCTTGTTCGATTGCAAAGTTAGAGTTGATGATTGTAGCGTCACCTTCATCTGCTTGATAAGATTTAGGTAAAAATTCTGCTGATTGTTTATTGTTGAATTTAATGTTTTTCTTGTTTTCTACGATGTCATCAAATGTTGCGTCAACTGGTTTAACACCGTCTTTGATTTTGATTAATCCTTCTTTAACGAAGAATGAGATGAATCTACCTTCTTCTGCTGGATTGTTTGATACATAAACTGTTGCATTTTTTGGTAAGTCAGATAATTTTTTATATTTCTTAGAGTAAACTGCCATTGGCTCTAAATGTACGTTACCTGCTGATTCAATTTTATATCCTTTTTCTTTTGATTCAGTTTTTAAGTATGGTGTATGTTGGAAGAAGTTTGCATCAAGTTCACCTTTGTCTAATAATTTGTTAGGTGTTGTGTAATCATTGATTGTCTTGATTTCTAAGTCATAACCTTCTTTTTTAAGAAGTGGTTTAGCTTCTTCTAAAATTTCAGCATGAGGTGCTGGTGATGCACCAATTTTAATTGTTTCGTTCTTTTCTTTCTTGTCGCCACTACCGCCACCACAAGCTACTAGCACGACTGCTAAAATCGAAATAAATAATAACCCAAATACTTTTTTCATTTAAAACACTCCTTAACGTTTATCAATTCTTTTTACAATTAAATCTCCAATAAATTGGATAACAAAAACAATAATTAAAATAAAGATTGTTGAAATTAAAATGACGTCATTTTGATTTCGTGTAAATCCAGTTAGGTAAGCTAAGTTACCTAAACCACCTGCACCAATTACACCGGCTATAGCAGTTGATCCAACTAAAGCAATAGCTGTAACTGTGATTCCCGATACTAAAGCAGGTAATGATTCTTTTATTAATACTTTTCGAACGACTGTCCAAGTAGTAGCACCCATTGAAACTGCCGCTTCAATAACACCTTTATCAATTTCTTTCATGCCGATTTCAACAAGTCGTGCATAAAATGGTGATGCACCAATAATCAATGCTGGTAAAGCGCCTTTAGGTCCACTAATTGTACCCAGTAAGATGTCCGTAAAAGGTAGTAATAATAATATTAAAATGATAAATGGAATGGCTCTAAATAAGTTCACGACAAATGAAACGATTGAATAGAACACACGTGAACTTTTCGATGTTCCTCTTGATGTTAAAAATAGTAAAGTTCCTAAGATTAGTCCAAATACTAAAGTAAATACTGTAGAAATAATCGTCATATATAACGTTTCATACAATGCTTCCCATACAGCATCCCATCGTACGTTAGGCATCGTGACCATTTCTGTAATGATATCTCCAAATGATTTATTCACCTACGTTCACCTCTACTTTCACGCCTAGATTATTCAATTCTTGCTTAATTGCTTCTTTAGAATAATCTCCTTGAGGTAAATGAACGATCATATGTCCAAATGTACCGTTTTGAGTTAATTTAACGTCACCTTCGATAACGTTAATATCGATATTATAAGTTTTTATAATTTTCGCTAATACTGGATCAGAACTTGTTCCACCAACGAAGTTTAATTTCCAAATTTCACCATTTGGTTGTTCTTTCTTAAAGTCTTGTAAAGTTCTTTGTAAATCATCTGCTTTAAGATCATCTTTAACAAATCGTTGTGTAACATAAGTTTGAGGGTTATTAAATACGTTAATAACTTCTCCCTCTTCAACAAACTTACCATTTTCCATGACTGCTACATGGTCACAAATTTTTCTAATGACATGCATTTCATGTGTAATCAGTATGATTGTTAAATCCAGTTCTTTATTAATATCTACTAACAAATCTAATATTTCATCAGTAGTTTGCGGATCGAGTGCACTTGTTGCTTCGTCACATAATAAGACATGTGGGTCATTTGCTAGTGCACGGGCAATACCTACTCTTTGTTTTTGCCCTCCTGATAGTTGTGAAGGATAGGCATTTTCGCGTCCTTCTAAACCAACTCTTTTGATGAGTGCTTTTGTTCTCTCATCAATCTCACTTTTAGATACACCAGCGATTTCTAATGGAAATGCGATGTTATCTTTAACTGTTCTAGACCAAAGTAAGTTGAAATGTTGGAAAATCATGCTTACTTTTTGTCTTTTTAATCTAAGGTCTTGTTTCGATAATTGTCCAATGTTTGCACCGTCAACAATTACCTCTCCCTCAGTAGGTGTTTCTAGGCCGTTAAACATACGTATAAGTGTGCTTTTACCTGCACCAGAAAATCCAATTACACCATATATACTTCCTTTATCTATTTTTAAGTCAACATGGTCAACAGCTGTTATGTCACCTTTTTTTGTTTTGAAAGTTTTAACAACTTTATTTAACTCGATCAAATCTGTTGCCTCCTAATCTCTAAATTAAAAACGCCTCACTCTTAAAATAAGAGAAAGGCGTCAAAAATTTGTCTTTCTCTCATCTCCAAAAGTTAACACTTTTTGTGAATTGGCACCATTTCATATTGATATGACGGTTGCCGGGCTTCAAAGGGCACATCCCTCCACCACTCTTGATAAGAGTTATTACGTATTTAATTAAATTCATACTATCATGATAAGTTTTTATCGTCAATAACTTTTTGAATATTCTCTAATATATACGGAACAGACTGAAAGGCATAGATTCGACGGATAACTTGATCTTTATGCATGATAAAAAGTACGGGTACTGACATGATTTCAAATTCTTTACAGAATTCTGGATAAAAATTTAAGTCACACTTATTAATAGGTAATTGTGACACATCGTTTGCAATATCTAACATGCGTTCTGATATTTTGCACGTTCCACATGTTGGCGTATATCCAAATAATAAATGGATATCTTTATCAAAATGCTTGTATATATCGTTCAATATTTCTGTGTGTTTCATGGTAACGATACTTCCCTTTCAATACAAAATCATTCTTAACTATAAATCCATGATAGTTTAACACATTCGCTAAATATTGTCTTGGACAGCGCGCTACTTCAGAAAATGTAGAATCAATATAAATATGCTGGCTTTCACTCACATATTTCTTAAACCATTTTCTAATTTTCTTACCTTCCTTATCTTGATCTACTAAGACATATACTTGAGAACCGTATATCTCTTCTAGTAGCTCATCCATTTTTTCGACACCCATCGTTCCATGGGTACAAATGATATGAACATGATCATTTAATACTTCTTCCACTCGTTTTTTATCAGAAATACCTTCTACGATTATAATCTTTTTAATCATCGCCATGAATATCACCTTCTACAAATGAGATAGTATTACTGTTCAGTTTCATGATAAATATTTTAAAAAAACTCCATGACACATCAGTATCGTGGAGTTTAATGTTATGTTATTCACCTATCATTTCGCTATAAGCGTCTGCATCTAATAATTCATCTAATTGAGCTTTATCAGATAGTTCAACTTTGACCATCCAAGCTTTATCATATGATGATTCATTAACAAACTCAGGGCTGTCTTCTAGTTCTTCGTTTACTTCAACGACTTTACCAGATAGTGGTGCATATAGTTCAGAAACTGTTTTAACAGATTCTACACTACCGAATGAATCTCCACTAGTTAATTCGTCACCTTCTTCTGGCAACTCAACAAAAACGATGTCCCCTAATTCTGATTGAGCAAAATCAGTAATACCGATTGTTACGATATCTCCATCTACTTTTACCCATTCATGTTCTTTTGAATATTTTAACTCACTAGGCACTGTCAAAGTAATCCCCTCCTATATGTAATTCAATTATAATCATGACATAAAGCCATTATTCAAGCAACTATTTTTATAACCAAGTTTGACGATATTCGTCTTCTTTAAATCCAAGTGTCACTTTATTTCCTAAAACGGCTAAAGGTCTTTTAATTAACATGCCATCAGATGCTAATAAATCAAACTTTTCATTGTCTGATAAATCATCCATTTTATCTTTTAATCCCAATTCGCGATATTTAGCGCCTCGAGTATTAAATAATTGATTAACATTGATGTCTGTCCCATCAATGATATCTTTTAATTCTTTAGCTGTTGGTGTTAATTGAGTAATATCAATCGGTTCAAAACTGGCACCGTTCATTTCTAAGAACTTTGCTGCTTTTTTACAAGTTGTACAATTAGGATATTGATAAAATTTTATCATGTCTTTACCTCCATATGTCTATTTAATTTCATTATAACAATATTAGTACAGAACATGTAGTAATGAGTTAAATATTTTTTTAAATATTAGAAATAAGATATACTTACCTTATAATCATTATTTCTAAGGAGCAGAATAAATATGAGAACAATAAGTCAATATGCTGAATTTGAAGAAATTACACAAAGCGATGAACCAGTTGTCGTTAAATTCTTCGCAGATTGGTGTCCAGATTGCACAAGAATGAATCAATGGATCGATCCAATCATCGATGAATACAATCAATACAATTGGTATCAAATCAATCGTGACCAAGTTCCAGAAGCAGCAACTGAAAATGATGTAATGGGAATCCCAAGTTTACTAGTATTTAAAAACAACGAAAAACTTGCACACTTACATTCAGCAAACGCAAAAACACCAGAAGATGTTAAAGCGTTCTTAGCTGAGAACTTAAAATAATCATATTAAAACCCACAATTGAGTATAAGAACTCAGTTGTGGGTTTTGTTATTACCATTCAGTGATTAATGATTTATTTTCTCTTTCGGCAGCTTTTACACTTGAGTCTTTTTCAGTTAAATATAAAAATCCACATACATCTTCATCATCCTGAGCGCCGACTGTTTTTCTAAATGATGGATTAAATATAAATGCGGGTGTTTTCCAACATGAACCCATTCCCTCGTCATGCATTAATAACATTAAATTCTGTACAAATGCGCCGATTGCCATTTGATTTTCAAGATTTTCTTTTTGTCTTGAGTCTCTTTTTGACAAGATGACAAACATGCCGCCAACTTTAGTCACTTTATTGATATATTTTTCTTGTTTAGCTGGATCGTTAACAAATGCTGATTGTGCAACTTCTTCTGCAAATTCAGGAATTTGTTTTTTATTGATATACACTAGTCTCCAAGGTTCTCTCATACCATGGTTTGGTGCGTATGTTGCTAAATCAACTAAAGAAAATACTTTTTCTTCGTCTATATACATATCATAATCATATTTTTTGACGCTTCTTCTTTCTTCAATCGCTTTCTTTAATTCCATTATTTACACTCCTAATTCATTGATAATTATTATCAATTGTATCATAAAATAAAGAAGCGAGATAGAAATCTAAAATTATCCTAAAGATTTCTACACTCGCTTCATCATTATTATGCTTAATACAGTGATTAATTTTGATATAAAGCTAACTGCTCTTTAATATCTTTAACATGAATTTGTCCTGGTGCCGCTTCTTTACCTACGAAACCATAAGTAAATTTAGATCCAAACATACCACCAGTTATTCTTGTCACCTTACCTAATTCACCCATAGATATACCAATTACATCAATATTTAACTTATGAAAAGCTCTATTCATAGCATTTAACATCGATAATAAATGACGTTCGTTCTGTGGCATCACAGCTAATTTACCAATATCTGCACCTAACTCTGCCATTTTCTCATATGTGACAAACATTTCTTCAACGTCAGGTGTTGATTTAAAGTCATGATGTGAAATAATAATTTTCACATCATTATGCTGAGCTTTCGTAATGCAGTTCATAAGATTATCTTCATACGTATCGAGTTGAATATCGACGTATTCAGCTTTCTTGTTACATATAATATCTTGCATGATTTTGTAATATGTTTCATGATCAAAGTCGCCATGACCACCTTGTCCTACTGAACGATAAGTGAACAGAATTGGCGCATCATGATATGCACTTTTAAATTTCTCTAATGTTTCATTAATGTTTTCAATTGAAGTGTTTTTTAAAGTATCTGCTCTAAATTCAACAATATCTATTGAATCCTTATGAGCATTGAGTTCTTGCACAGTTTTTTCAATATCATCTTGAGTTTCTAATGAAATCGTTGCAACGATATACGGAAACGCTTTCTTTTGTCCATCAGTCATAGTCATTCCTCCAATATGCTTCTATTTTCATTTTACATGAGTCGAGGACTTTTTTCTATGAAACGATGCATGATGATTCAAGAAATCTATTACTTAAATCAATGTGTGCTTACTACTTCACAATTAATACAGGAATTTTAGCTCTTTTAGCGACTTTATGGCTGACACTTCCTAATACCATTTTATCTGTGTCTTCTGCTTTTCTATTACTCAACACAACGATATCAAAATCACCACTATTTGCTCTATGCACTAATTCTGTTTTAGGATTCCCTTTCGCAAATTCAATTTTATATTGAATGTTTTGCTCATGGAAATAATCTAAGACATGTTTCATAGCTTCTTGGCGTTTTTCTTGAATTTCATCTAAATGAACACCCATTCTTACTGAAGCTTGAAGGTCTTTATCAGCGACAACATTCAGTAATGTAACCTGAGAACCTTCTCCGACAAGGTGATTAATTTGTTCTAAAACCTTTTGATTTTTCATTTCTGTATCAATGCCAAACAAAATATTTTTATACATATTTATCACTCCTTTATAACTATATTACCCCTTTTTGCATAAAATTTACAAATATTCATATTCTACAAAATCATTAAATATTAAAGTACTATAAATTTTTTATAAATTTAATAATAAGCCTAGATTTATTTCCCAGTTTACTATAAACTAAAAATAATTAATAAATAACACAATTGTTTATCAATAGTTGAAAACTTTCACACAAGAATTTCGATTAAGTGGAAACAATAATTTTTTATTAAAATAAAGTAATGAATAAGGGGGAAATATTATGGCTAATTCTAATCAATCAGATCAGAATCCTTTTAATCAGAACACCTCAGAACAACAAAGTAATCCATTTAACGAAACAAATGGTAACAATCAGCAACAACAATCGGGAGACGGCAATGGCTCTAGTATGAAACCTTGGTTATTCGGCTGTGGTGGATGTTTAGTTATATTCATTATTTTAGCTGTTATTTTAGGTGCATGCGCTGCTGGTCCAATTAAAGACCAAATCGATGAGTTCACAAACAAAACAGAAGAAAATTCTACTGAAGAGAATTCAACAGAAGAAGAAACAACTGAGGAAGAAACGACTGAAGAGTCTACTACTGAAGAATCTACAACAGAAGAAAAAACAGATGAAGATGATAACGATTCATCTATTATCGATAGACAAACATCAGTTGGTAACGGGATTAGTGCAATCGGTACAAAGATTACAGTTGAAAGAGCTGAATTTGTTACTCCACCATCTGACGGTACTAAACCATTAAAAGATAAAATATTAAAAGTTAACTACAAACTTGAAAATATTAATAACTCTAGCTTAATCGTTGGAGATGCTAACTTCGGTGTTACTGCTGATGGAAGCAGAGTTTCAAAATACTATGGTATGAATGACAAAAATGATGGATTCTCATTCAGTCTAAAACCTGGAGAATCTGATACTGGTTATGTATACTACGATGTTCCTGAAGCGGATCAATATGACGTACAATTACAATTACGTTCATCTGATAAACGTTACAAAATGAAATGGGAAATCGATAAAGACGATGTAAAGTAAATAAAAAGCCATTAGACAGTCATCGTGTCTAATGGCTTTTCTTATGTTATCTGAGAAGTTAAAAATGTATTATTTCTTAAATTTATCGATAACTTCGTTCGCTTTATCTTTAACATTTTCTACTGCTTCTTTAGCTTTACCTGAAGCTTTATCTTTTTTACCTTCAGTTTCTAAGTCCTTGTTATCTGTTGCATTACCAACTGTTTCTTTAATGTTACCTTTTGCTTGTTCGAATTTGCTTTCATCAGCCATTTTATATCACCCTTCATTAAACTTTATTGAATGATTGACCATTCATGTATATTTCACCCTGTAAAAGGATTTTTAAACATCTCACTCCACGATTTTTTTGAAAATTTTACCAATAGAAATATGATCGATAAAACTATATATACACATACCTATTATAATGAGTGCTACCCCTATCATACTTAAACCATTTGGTAATGGTAAGCCTAGGAGAATCATTTCACCAATAATGGCAAATACAACTTCTAATGACTGTGTTGCTTCAACTGCTGCTAATTGTTCTTGGTTATCTTTCACAATATTTGTAGCATAGAAAAATAGAATTGTTGCGATGATGCCTGAAAATAGTGCGACGATAAATGCTTGTACAACTTGACTAGAAGAAGGTAATCCTTCTTTAAGTACGCCCACAATAAAAATGACTACCCAAATAGGCAATGTGACTAACGTCATACCAAATACACGTTCAATAGTACCGAGCTCACCGTTCACAACTTGCATCATTTTTCTATTTCCTAAAGGATAACTAAAAGCTGCAATTAAAATCGGTAAGAAACCTAATAAAAACAAATTCAATTTAATTTCACTTGCTTGAGGAATTTGGATAATGATAATACCGATAAACATAATGCTTGAAATCAATAAGGAACGCCATGGAATTTTATGTCTAACGATTGTTTCTTTACCATTTATAACAACTGTTTCTACAAATAATGGCGCGAGTATCATGCCGCAAATAATTGTTATTTGCCAAGTACCTGAAATCAACCACCCCGGACTATACTCTGCTGAAAAAGTTATCGGTACATAAAACAATACAAATCCAACTGCACTCCAAATGAACCAAGCCTTTTTCTCTTGTTGAATATGCTTTAAAACAAATTTTGTTCTTCCTTTGATTAATACAAACAAATATAAAAATGGCAGCATAAAAATAAAACGTAAAGAGGAACTGAAATACCAACTTCCGCCATCATTAGCCATCATATGATTAACGACAAATGTAACTGCAAAAAATAAAGCTGCCAAGACACCTATTAAGATTGCTTTCATGTTGTGACCTCTCTTATTTTGATAACGTATATTATTTCATATTTCCGACAATTTATATATGAAAATTTATAATTTATAAATGATTTAAAAAAATATATACGGGTAAACAGATAATATACTTTAAAGGAGGTATTTTTTTATGGCAACTCATTATGAAACAAAAGCTACAAACACAGGTGGACGTAAAGGTCATGTTTACACTGACGATAAAGCAATCGATGTAGATGTATTACCACCACAACAAGCAGATGGTAATGCCACTAATCCAGAACAACTTTTCGCAGCAGGTTATGCTTCATGCTTCAACGGTGCTTTTGATTTAATTTTAAAACAAAACAAAGTTCGTGATGCTGAACCAGAAGTTACGTTAACTGTTCGTTTAGTAGATGACGAAAATGCTGAAAGTCCTAAATTAGAAGTAGATATTGCCGCTAAAGTAAAAAACGTATCTCAAGAAGACGCAGAGAAATATTTAAAAGCAGCGCATGATTTCTGCCCATACTCTAAAGCAACACGTGGAAATATTGACGTGAATTTAGAAGTAGAAGCTGTTTAATTGAATATAAGTTACACAAATAAAGACTGAGACAAATTTTGTCTCAGTCCTTATTTTTTATGATTTATTTGGTTCTTCGTGATTCCACCATAATGCATCTTTCGGATTTTCATAAACTTCTTGTAAGTCTTCTTTATTATCTACATTAGGATAAGATCCTCTTAATGATTTATTAGACGTTGTCTTAAACATAAATAAGAAAATGACAAGTCCAACGACATTAATCAATGTTAAATAATAAGATGGTGCAATTTTTTGACCAGTTGTTTCAACTAAAGTTGTTAAAATAAATGGTGTTAAACCACCAAATATCGCTGCGCCAATATTATAAACAAGTGATAATGTTCTTAATCTCACTTTTGTATAGAAAATACTTGGTAATACAGATGGCATAACGCCTTCAAATGTAGACATAAACAGTGCAATGATAAATAGTCCTAAAATAACAATTGGTATTGAAGGAATACTCATTAACCAGAAGGCTAATACTGAGAATAAACTAAATCCTATTAATCCAAATAAAATGGTATTTTTATTTCCAACTTTATCACTGTACCAACCAAAGAAGAATACTGCTGGTATCATTGCTGCCATCGTTAACGTGCTTAATAAACTACTCATCGTACCACCTAAATCTAAAGTTCCATTTAAGAATGAAGGCATATATGATAATACCATGTAATTAGCAACGTTTAAGAAAGCTACACCTGCGAAACAAACAATGATATCTCTCCAATATTTTCTGAAGATATCTTTATAAGAGTATTCAAGCTCTTCTTGCTCTTCAAGTGTTGTTTCATAAGCTGGACTTTCATCTAAATTATTTCTTAAATAGACACCTATAATACCAAGAGGTGCAGCTATAATGAATGGGATTCTCCAGCCCCAAGCTGCCATTTGATCATCACTCAATAGTGCATACATAATCCCTACTAAAGCAGCAGCTAAAATACTACCTGATAAAGTTCCAATTTCAAGTCCACTACCAAGTCTGCCTCTCGTCTTATCTGGTGAAATTTCTGCAATATAAGTCATTGCACCGGCATACTCACCACCAGTAGAGAATGATTGAATCATTCTAATAATTAATAATAAAATTGGTGCCCAAATACCGATTTGGTGTTGTGTAGGTAATAGTCCTAAAGCAAGCGTAGATAATGCCATCATAATAATTGTAGTTGAAAGGACGACTTTACGACCATGTTTATCTCCTAAATGACTAAAGAATATACCACCAATCGGTCTTACTATAAATGCAAAAGCAAATACCGCAAATGTTGATACAAGCTGAATTTCTTTAGGCATATTACCAAAGAAATTCATACTGATAATGACGGCTAGTTGAGCGTATAGACCGAAGTCAAACCACTCAATCGCATTACCAATACCTGTTGCAACGACCGTTTTTTTCGTTTTACTGGCGTCGACAACATTAACGTTCTTTCTTTTAAACTTCATAATTATAAACACTCCCCATTTTGTCTATATAATCATATAACCTAATAAAATGGTTTTAATCAGAAAATTCACTATTTTATGAGTTGAACAGTGTTGAGCCCTATCATTATGCAATTTAAAATTTTAATTTTTTTATAAAAAAACTTCATTCAGCTCGCTATTTTATCCTAACGACACTGAATGAAGTGCTTATTTGTTATATCTTTTTAGCTAAATCTGTCATGTAATCAAAGAATCCATCTCTATCAACATCATTAATGATATTGATCATTCTACCTTCATCACTTTTGAATGTTCTACCTTGACTAGGTCCATCTGTAATGACAGATACTTTATGTGATTCTTTCTTAACGAGTTCAGGTTTTCCAACATATGCCGTTGTTAATACATCCCATAAGAAATAAGTTGAATTTGTTACAAAATGTGTTAATGGTGGCACAAGCGCATAACATATACCTAAGAAATCAACACCTTCATATTGTCTTTCATTCGCCCAACGTTTACGTACATCTGGTGTTAAAGGTACTTTATTCGTGCTTTCTAATGCTACAATATCAATCGGTAATTGCGTATCAAAAACAGTCTTCACTGCTTCTGGATCCCAAAAAGCATTCCATTCAGCTGTACCATCATGTTCAGGTTCTTCAACATTACCTTTATTCAGCAATGTGCCACCCATCCATACAACTCTTTCAATACGACTTTCAATTCTTGGTTCAACTTTCAAACTTTTAGCTAAATCCGTTAACGGTCCCGTAAACAGCATTGTTACCTTTTCAGAACTATTCATTACCTTTTCAATGATATCTTCATATGCTTCTTTTTCAGAAATTGTAGAATTTACTTCAACATCTTCATTTAACATTGGCATCGCATCTACAAAGAAGGCATGCATTCTCCAATCTTTAGGGAATGGATTTTTCCCTCTTTCTTTCGAAGCTGCAACATTTAATTTTTGTGATGAAAATCGATTAATGATTTTACAAGAAGCATTTGTTGCTGGTTCTACATAGCTATCTGCACCAATTGCACTTACACCTATCAAATTAACATCTTCCATTTGTAATAATAAAAATAATGAAATTAAATCATCTACGCCACCATCATGGTTGAAATATACTGTCGTCATTTGGTTACCTCTTTCTTATGTTACGCATAAATTGTCCATTTGATTAACTAACGTTCTTTTTGTTCATTTGAATTATTTTGAGATTGTCTTTGCTCTGTTGATCTTTCTTTTGCTTTTTGTGCTGCATCTTGAGCTGCACGATCTTTCTCTCTTTGTGCCTCTTGATCTCTTTGTTGTTGCTGTTGTTGTTTTTCACGTTCAGCTGCTGCTTGTTCATCACGTTTTTTCTGCTCAGCTGCTTGTTGAGCTTTTTCTTTTTCAGCTGCTGCTTTTTCGTCAGCTTCTTGTTGTTTTTGTTCAGCTTCTTCAGCTTTTTTATCCGCTTCTTCTTGACGTTTTTCTTCTTCCTCTTTAGCTGCCTTTTCTTCTTCAGCTTTCTTCTCTGCTGCTTCTTTATCTGCTTTTTCTTTAGCCGCTTTATCTGCTTCTTCTTGTTTACGTTTTTTCTCAGCTTCAGCTTTTTTCTTCTCTTCATCAGCGTTATTGTTAGGTTGTTGAACCGTTCTTTGTTCATAAGTTGGCGCTTCTTGAGTAGAATTGATTTCTTCAGTTGGATTCTCTTTAGGCGTATTATCTTTAATATCCTTATCATTTATACGCCAATTAGCATTATACGTTTTCTTAGAAGTTTCATAATTCATTTTCACATCATATTTATCAGCGTCCGCTACATCATAGTATAAATAACTCGATTTGCTGTCATCTTTATCAAGTTGGTGTTGGAATCCACCTTTATTATCTTTCATACCATTAAATTGCGGTTGTACCGCTCCACCAATAGTAAGTTGAAAATTAGAATTATCGATTAATTTTTTATCTTTTTCTAAATTTTTGAACTTATAAGTGACTTTAAGAATTTTGCCATTTTGCGAATAAGAATAACCGTCATCAGGTTGAACAACTTCTGCTTTTGTAACGGTCACTTCTAGACCATCAACAATAATTTTATCACCTAGTTTGATATTTTTTAATTCTTTTTTAGGTGTGTCGGAAACATGTTTAACAGCTTTAGGCTTATCTTCCTTAAATAATTGTTTATATGAATATTCTTTATCGAATGACAGACTTACAAATATACATACAAAACTAATCACACCGATTACAAATAGTAAAATTGTGCTCACTAAATAGCTACTATACTGTTTTTCTTTAGCATATTTAACGACTGTAATAATCAAAGTCGTTATAAAGGCAATCGAAATAACAACCCATAATAACGCAAAAAGTAGACTACTCATTTTTTCTCTCCTCTACAAATGATTAATATTTTCATCATAGCATGAATTATTCAAAATAATAGTACAAAATCAAATAATTATTAACTATAATTGACCTATTTATATATGGCTTCACTTTAAAAAAACAGGTTAAAAAATAAATTCAAAACCTGTTTATGTAATACCTTTATTCTTCTAATTTTTCAAAAGTTATTTCATATAAATCTTTATCATCCATATTTACAAAATCATCGATGGATATTCTATATTCATTGGAAGATCGTTTTTTAGAAACTTGACCATCATACTTTAACTCAATTGTCATATTCGTTTCAAAATAGTGATTGTCGATTGTCTTCTTAAATTCATTAAAGACTTTTTGGTTAAGAGGAATTAAATAGAATTGATTATTAGGTAAAATATTAATACGTTTACGTTGTATTACTTCATCGCCATTTAATTTTAAGACGACTTCAATATTTTTAGCAGAACCGCCGCCTAAATTTAATAGCTTAAAAGCCGTATTTAAATATTCATGATCAGAAGAAGTTAAATTCATCACTTTAATACCACTTTGTTTCTTCTCCAATATAATCTGATCAAAAGACAAATAAGGAATAAATGATATTTTAATTTGGCGAATTTGAATCATGACGGATATAAAATATAGAATCGCCATAATAAAGGTCCCTATAGAACCAATCGCTTGAATAATATTAATCATGCGCTCACCTCACAATATAACCTTGTCCTAAATTATACCCATTTGTGTACGTGTAAATCATAGATTTATAATCTTCAAGCTTTCTCTAACAATCCGCCGTGGAAACAATAATATTTCTCAGCATTTAAATCTTTAATTCTCTTTAAGGAATTTTCTGCGTCTTCTAAATTCATACTATATTCAGGATTCGCAACGTTTAAAGTCTCTCCTTCTTTCACAGCAGCATCTCCAGTAATGACGCTATTGACTGATTGTATATATAATGAAATATGCCCTGACGTATGTCCTGGTGTCGCAATAACTTCCACTTCATTATTTAATATGAGCGCCCCATTTGTAACTTCTACATCAACATCGACATGTTCTAATTCCTGTAGCATATTAACAAATGCTTCACCATATGGTTTTTCATCTTCTGACATTTCATTTAATAAATTTTCAGCTTGAATCAATCGTTCTGATTTAGCATGTCCACCTATATATTTAGCTTCTACAAAGCTACTTATAATTTGTGTATTAGGATATTTGTCTTTAAAAGCTTTTAACGCTCCAATGTGGTCATCATCATAATGTGTGATAATAATATTTTTCAAATTTTCTATATTGTAATTTAATCGATTAATTTCTCGTTCAATCTTATCCATGAAACCTGGATAACCTGTATCAACGAGTGTCAATTCTTCATCTTGGATAATAAGTGTAGGATGTATTTCGTAGTTATCTCCTTCATAATCAAAACTTATATTTAACTGTTCTACTTTAATAGGCATAAAAGTTCTCCTTTATAAAATGACGTATATTTATATACATTTAAAGTAATTATATGACATTTTAGTCATTTAATCATAAAATATTATTTGTACGACTTTTGATTAAATAGAATCTAATTTTCACAGGAGGTTACTTATGGTTCCAAAACATATTGTTTCAGCTGCTTGTATTGTCTTAAATGACGAAGATAAAATATTACTCATTAAAGGTCCTAAACGTGGTTGGGAAATGCCTGGTGGTCAAGTTGAATTGGGCGAACCTTTATATGATGCAGCAATTCGCGAAGTTAAAGAAGAATCTGGTGCTGATATCGAAATTATAAGATTTTGTGGTATTTTCCAAAATACGAAAAGTTCTATCGTCAACACATTATTTTTAGCGCGTTATATAGGTGGCACGCTTCAAACGAGTGATGAGAGTTTAGAGGTAGGCTTTTTTTACTTATGATGAAGTTATGAATATGGTTACTCGACAAACATTCAAAGAAAGGTTCGAGTACTGTTTAAATCGTACTGAACCTTTTGTTGTTTCATTTTAATATTCTTCTTTTAAAATGCTATAAATCAATGAATCTCTGTAGCCATCTTTAAGCTTTGTATCTTGTCTTAAGATGGCTTCATGTTTCATACCTAGCTTTTGTAGAACAATTTCAGATGCTGTATTACGAATATCTGTTGATGCCCAAATTCTATTTAGTTTCAATACTTTAAAACCATATTTAATAATCGTTCTACCAATATCCGTTGCTATGCCGTTACCCCAATAATCAGGATGAATGATATAACCAAGCTCTCCACTTTTATTTTTCGTATCACATACTAATTGCACTGCGCCAATGACTTTATCATGTTCTGCATCCACTATGACGTTGTACATCCAATTTTCATCTCGATTTAATAACATCTCAACAAAAGCTTCTGTTTCTTCATAAGTTTGTGGCTCCCATGCTTGATACTGACTCACTTCAGGTAAAGCATTATATGCATGAATATCTTCTATATCTGATCGCTTCAAATCCCTAGTATAGTAATCCATTTAAAATCCTCCAATGATGATATGTAATTTAATGATTGGGAATATCTTATCATAATTTTCAAACTATACAAAACTATTCTTATAATAATACTCAACTTTGCAAAAAATAAAGTGCTAGGACATTGAATCATGCCCTAGCAATAAATAAATTATCTATCTAATTTCACATGTTTGTACTCTTTCGTACCTACGTAATGAATGATACGCCCGTGAACTTCTTTTTTCGTTAATCTTGCTTTACCTTTTTGATAAAGTGGGATAACCATTGCATCATTCAATAACATTTCTTCTCCTCTAGCGAGTTCTTGCCATCTCTTGTCTGGATCTTGAAGTAATGAAGATTTACCTTCGTTGATAATTTTGTCGTATTCAGGGTTATTATATCCCGTTTCACCTTTAGTTGTTTCACTATGGAATAAATCTAAAAATGTCATTGGATCTGGATAGTCTGGTCCCCAACCTGTAATTGCTACATCATAGTCACCTTTTTTAGTCAGTGCTATTTTCTGTTTGTTCGGTTGTTGCTTAATCGACATTGTTACACCAGGTAAATGTTTTTCAACTTGTTCTTTAAAATACTCTGCATCTTTCTTAGCATTATCTTGATCAAATGTTAAAAATTCTATATCAATTTTATCTTTACCTAATGCTTTTTTAGCTTTTTTCAATGAAGCTTGTGCTTTTTTAACATCATACGTATAAGGTGCATTGACTAACTTGTTATAATCTTCTTTTTTCTCATTAGTAAATACTTTTTCAGGTGTAAATGTATCTATTGGTTTTGATCCATCATTTAAATTATGTTCTACGTAAGATTTTTTATCGATTGCTTGTGCAAGTGCAGCACGTAAATCTTTATTTTGTAAGTCTTTATTCGTTTGTGTATTAATTTGAATATAATAAGTAGCAGATTCTAACTTCGTATCGAAGCCTTCTTTATCTTTGTTAGATTCTACGTTTTGAGAACTTAATTCCGTTGTATCCACTTTATCATTATTATATAAATTGAGTGCCGTTTGTTCGTCTTTAATGACTCTATAATTAATACCTTTTAGTGATACATGATCTTTATCCCAATAATGTTTATTTTTCTTAAGCGAGTAATTATCTTCAACTTTCCAACTCTTCATTACAAACGGTCCACTATATAACGTCTTATCAACAGTCGTTCCATACTTACCGCCTTGCTTTTTAACAAACTTCTCATTCAATGGCATGAATGTTCCAAACGTTAATAATTCTTTATAGTATGGTAACTCTTGATTGAGCGTTAACTGTAAAGTATGATCATCAATTGCTTTCACACCTAATTCTTCAGGTTTTTTCTCACTTTTGTTAATCGCTTCAGCATTTTTAATATCATACATGATGTACGCATATTCTGATGCCGTCTTTGGATCTACAACCCTTCTCCATGAATAAACGAAATCATGCGCAGTAATTGGATCTCCATTAGACCATTTCGCGTCTTTTCTTAATTTAAATGTCCAAGTCTTCCCATCATTTGATTTTTTAGGATCACCAGTTGCAATCGCTGGTTCTGCTTTATCATCTTTGTCCAAACGATATAACCCCTCTTGTGTCGCATTCATCACTTCAAAAGCGCCAGCTTCAACAGCCAAACTAGAATCTAATGTCGTTAAATCAGACGGTGCAATTAAACGTAGCGTATCCTTTGAATCACCGCTCGCACCATCACTATCCCCACCACTACTACAACCACCTAAAAATAATGCTAAAACTAATACATAAATCCCCACTTTATAAATATTTTTCATCAAATCAATCCCCTTTGCTTGTTTGATAATGTTTAATTGTGTTTATTCTATCATAATATTTTGAATATTCAATTGATTATGTTCGATTAATTTAATATATCAACAATAACGAACTGTTGTGTAGTGTGTATAAGCTGATAAGATGAAAATAAGCTGAATTGTCTTATGGACAATTCAGCTTATTACAATTTTCGGGTCGATAAATTTTTTTATCGGCCTGCAAATCCCGTTTTCGGGTCGATATTTTATTTTATCGGCCTGGTAATCTCGTTTCTGGACCGGTAATTTATTTTATCGGTCCATATTTCTCAATCCATTCTCTTCACTCTATTTCATATCTCATCATGTCTTCATCATGATAATCTTTTCCATCTAATATTGCATTAGGTTCAGTAGCATATTTGTCAAAGCCAACTTTATTATAAAATTCTACTGCGCGTTGATTATTAGAAAGGACACTTAAATCAATATATTTTAAATCTGTTAACTTGGATGCTTCAATAATCAATTTATTGACTACTTTCTCAGCAATACCTGTACCTCGATAATCAGGATGACAATACATCGCCACTAAATTTCCTTTATGATGCATCTTCTTAACCGGTTCTCTATAAAAAGTAGCTACACAAACCAAATTTTCATTTTCAAAACCACCTATTGTAAATTTTGTATCACTACATTCTAAGCGCTGTTCAAATTTACTAATCGGATAGTTTATTTCAATATCATATAAAGACGCAAACGCAGATGGATCTGTCTGCAAACTTAGTAACCTAAGACTCCTAAATGCATTTACATCATTTTTATTTAGTAACCTTACTTCCATCCCACCACTCCTTTATTTTTCTTTATACCACCTGATTGCTTGCTGTTCTAAATTTTTAACATATGATTTTTTGGCTTTACTATAACCAGCTGTTTCATTATATTCTTCAGCTAATTTTTCTTTATATTTACTATATTCTATAGCCGCTTCTCTATGTTCTCTTAGATAATCTCGTAATATTAAATGTCTATCTATTTCAGGGTTACTTTGTTCATAAATATGTATATGATGTGTTCGATTAATTCCTCCCTTTCGAATGAGTCTTCTTCCTTTTATTCCCCATTCTCCAGCCAAATCGTAACCTCTACTCAAAAACTCATCATCAAATAAATCAATTTTTTCTATATTATTTACAATTACCATCATATCTATAACTGGTTTTGCTTTCATACCTTCAATTGATGTACTACCAAAGTGTTCAAAACTAATAACTTCATCTTCTAATATAGACTTAATTATTCTACATTCTTCTAAATACATATTTCTCCAATCTTTATCAAAATCACTCAACCTTACTTCCATCCCACCACTCCTTTATTTTTGTGATAAATAGTTTAGTATAAATTCTTTCATTTTTACTGGTGGGCTTATATTTTGAGGCAATTTATCTAAATCAAAGAATTTTAAGTTCTGAGTTTCTTTAATATCGGCACTAAGCTCTCCTTCATATTCTTCACTTTCAAATAATGCTGTTACAGTATATGCTTCATCTCCATTTGGATAGACCATGTGATAATCTTTACCTGAAAAATTTGTAATAAATTTAAGGTTTTGAATTTCCAAATTAGTTTCTTCATATACTTCTCTAGTTGCCGCTTCTTCAAAAGATTCTCCGAGTTCCATTGTTCCTCCTGGTAAACCCCAACTTTCATTATCACTTCTTAACTGTAACAATAGTTGTTTATCTTTATTAAATATCAGAACTAAAGCTCCAACTAAAATAACTGGAGCATGTCCGACTTTATCTCGTAAACTTGATATATAATCCATCCCACCACTCCTTATTCACTAAAGTAATACACGTTGCCTTCTCCGTCGTAATTATCTAGTTCTGGATTATGTTTGAATCCTAGTTTTTCTGCTGTCTTTATTGAAGGTGTGTTTTCTTTTTTAGTTAATGCTACGATTTTATATTGGTTATTGGTTAATTCTTTGACGTGCTCGATTATTTTTCTACTTGCTTCTGATACGAGTCCTTGTTGTGTTTCTGCAGCTTCTATTCGATAGTAAATATTCAAATATGTTTGTCCTAATATTTCTTTATACTGTAACCCACATACGCCAAACGGGAGATAGTGGTCTTTTTTAATCAAGACGTAATATCCAAATCCATGGTCTTCATAATGTTTAATCCATTGATCCAATGTTTCTCTAAAAGCTTCTATTGTTGTTGCTGGACCTGCTGGGTTGTATTTTTGATTTGCTGGATCATGATGAACTTCAAATAATTTTTCAAGATATGTATATGCTGGGGGTACGAGTTTGATTCTTTCCGTTTCTAATATCATTGTAATGACTCCTTTTTAGTTACAATTTAGTTATTTAATATCATAACATTAAGCATCTCATATTGGGAGGTCGTAGATATTTTTATGCATACAAAAAAGCATGAGCAGTTACTTATGCTCATGCTTTTAACTTATACTGTTGATAGTTGCCATTGGTAAGGCTCGTTTAACTTTGTCCAATCTGCATCGATTTCTTCTGAATTTAATAAACATTGATCTAATGCTTTTGTAATTTCTTCTTTATTTAAGTCTCTACCGATAACGACAAATTGTGTTTCTCTGTCGCCATATTCTGGATCCCAATCAGCTTTAATTTCTGGTCTAGAAGCAAAGATTTCTTGTTTCGCTTCTTCCTTCATCGCATCAACCCAGAATGTAATTGGATGAATATTTACAAAAGAACCTGCCTGAGAAAATAGACATGCTATATGATTATATTGAGCTAACCAAACGATACCTTTAGCTCTTATAATATTCGTTGGCATATTTTCCATCCATTGATTAAATCTTTCTGCATGAAATGGTAGTCTTCTCTTGTATACAAATGATGAAATACCATATTCTTCAGTTTCTGGTGTATGATGCGCATGACCACCTTCTGTTAATTCTTTAATCCACCCGGCTGATTGACTTGCATCTTCAAAATTAAATAAACCTGTATTGAGCACTTCTTGAAGCGGTACATCTGCATAACTTGTCTTGATAAATTTCGCTTTAGGCTGTAATTTTTTCAAAACAATTTCCAATTGCTTTAAATCCTTTTCTTCTACTAAATCAGCTTTATTTAAAATAAGTACATCACAAAATTCAATTTGGTCAATCAACAAGTCTGAAATAGAACGTTCATCTTCTTCACTGACAACTTGATCTCTATCTTTCAACAAATCTTCAGAATACATATCATGAACAAATCTATGTGCATCTACAACTGTAACCATCGTATCTAAACGACATATACTAGTTAAATCAATGCCTAATTCATCATCTATATATGAGAAAGTTTGGGCAACAGGTACCGGCTCTGAAATACCAGTTGATTCTATTACGATTTGATCTACATCTCCTCGTTTAGCTATCTTTTCAACTTCTATTAATAAGTCTTCTCTTAAAGTACAACAAATACAGCCATTCGATAATTCTACTAATTTTTCGTCAGTTCGTGAAATACCTCCGCCTTGTATGACTAAATCTTTATCTATATTAATTTCACTCATATCATTTACAATGACTGCAATTTTTAATCCTTCTCTATTTTTCAAAATATTATTGAGCAGCGTTGTCTTTCCAGATCCTAAATAACCACTCAACACTGTAACTGGTATTTTATTCAACACTTTTCCCCTACCTTCTATCTATTTATCCCATATAAACCAAAAATCTTACCAACTTGATTTTTTCAATCCAGGTATTTGACCTTTATGTGCGTATTCTCTTAAAGCAATTCTAGACATACCGAATTTTCTATATACACCTCTTGGTCTGCCAGTCACTTGGCATCTACGTGTAATACGTGTAGGAGAAGCGTCTCTCGGTAATTTTTTCAAACCTTCGTAATCTTTATTAGCTTTTAATTCTTCACGTTTTTCACGGTATTTTTCAACCATTTGAATTCTTTTTTGCTCTTTTGCAATTTTTGACTTCTTCGCCATTTTATATACTCCTTTTACATTTAAAATTTTTGAAATAAATCTTTAGATATAAAGAGTGAGACGGCAAATGATGTCTCACTCTTTTGAAATCGTATATTAAGTAAGTAAAGTAGCCATCTCATTTCCAGAGGTAAATCGTAATGACTACGTTTTAACTATAATACATGAATTTTTATTTGGCAAGAGCAAATTTTTATTTTTCATTTAGAATTGATAATTAGAATCGAAAAAACAGAGTCTAAGACAACGTAATGTGTCCCAGACTCTGTTTATCTCTATTCAACTTTCCATACATTAAATCCATGTAATTGGCTGTTTGCATCATATTTCAAATCTTCTTTACCATAAAAAGTATAGCTTTCGCCTTCTTCAAGTTTTTTATGATCATAATCTATAATATAATATGACACTTTATCGTCGCCACTACCTTTTGTAACTTCGACGATTTTATCACCAGCTTCACTATGGCTAATTTTATCAACCTTAGCATTTGTGATTTTTAACAATTCGTTGTGGCTATATGTTTCATTATTATACTTGTCATAATTAATCTCTTTAGAATGGTTCATTTTTTTCTGAACATATTCATTCGCTTGTGCTTCTGCTACGTGATCATCGAACTTAATTTTTGAATGATTATTCTGGACAGGTTCAGTTGAAACAACTCCAACAGCACAACCTAAAGTTAAAAAGAATAATATAATGGTACTTAGCAACGGAATCCTGAACCTAGTATCTCTAATCGCTTTAACAACAGTCGTGCCTAACATCACAATAAAAGCTATTAATACTACAACTCCAATAACGCTAAATATAAAACTTTCCATTTTCATTACTCCCTTGATTTATTCACTATCATATTTGTACATATTAGAACATCTCAGCTAATATTTCATCTATTTTGTTTCAGTTTTCGAAATAAATCAATATTATGCTAAAGTATGAAAGCGTTAACCCAGTTGCTATATAAAGGATAGGTAAGTATTAAAATTTTTTATTGGAAAGTCGCTGTTATTCTTTAAAATCAATATCTTCCAACACTTTTTCTACCATATCGTTTAAACCTATATGTTCTTTTATTATTTTTTCATTTTCTAAACCTAAATAATCATGCTCAACAAACCATTTACTCATTTCTTCCTTACCAAATTCAGCATTTTCCTTATTCTTATGTCTTCTTAACGTTTCTTCAAAAGAGATATCATAGTAATACGTAAACACATTTTTCTTGCCTGCAAAATGTTTTCTCAGCATATCACCATACCTATGCGCTTTAAGAATACCCTCAATAATCATATAATCACAATTTTCCAATCCATATCTGATTAAATGATCGATGAGTTCCACTGTCTTATTGCCAGGTTTATCGTATAACAATTCTCTTCTAATCGTATCTTGTGAAATTAACAAAGTATGAAATCCTATTCTGTTTTGTACTTCTTTTGCTAAAGATGACTTCCCACTTCCTGAATTCCCTCTAATTATAATAACTTTTGTCATTTTCCACCGCTTCTTCTTGTAATTATTAGTATGATTGGTCTCTTGCTACTATTGATTGATATAAAATTCAGATTTTAAAATACCCATATGAATATCGTTATAGTATTCACCTTTTATAAATGCACTATCACGTTCTTCTCCCTCAATTATAAATCCTACTTTTTCATATGCCTTAATTGCACGAGTATTATATTTCAATACTCTTAAGTAAATTTTATGTAATTTCAAATATTCAAACCCATAATTTACTACAGCTGCTGAAACTTTAGTTCCAATTCCCATAGACCAATATTCTGGATTAAATATCCCTATTGCAAATTTTGCTTTGTTATTTATATCATCAATAACCAATCTAACTTGCCCTATAAATTTATCTTGGTATACAATTGCCCATTCATAAGGTTCATTCTGAATTTCTTTAATTAATAAAGCTGCTTTTTCCTTTGATTTTGAAGTTCTGTAATCCATTGTTGATCCATACATCATTAATAGTTCTTTATTAAAAGGAACTGAAAGATAATCATCTATATCTTTTGTTTCTGCATTTCTTAATATTAAATCTTTATTTATATATATTTTATCCATGTAATACTCCCTTATCCCCGAAATAGGTATTCACTTAATTTTTGCTTTTTTCCTTCTTTATTCCATTGTTGATATTGTTTGATCATCTTATGAATGTTGCCTTCATAGTAGTTTTCAACTAAATCAACTATTGCTAAAAAGCTTTTCCAGTAATGAAACATAACATATGCATTATCATTACTTTTATAAACTTCATATGTGAATGATTCTAAATTATTTTCATCATATTTTGATTTATAATAATTAAATAATTCTGTTTCATACTGTATAATTTCTTTAAATTCTTTGTCATTATATAAATAATACCTTGGTAAGAAAGTAACCAATCCTTCTTCAAACCATAAGTCATCTGATGTTAAGTCAAGATCATCAAATTCTGTTAAAAAGAAGTCGCAATGGTGTGTAATTTCATGACCTAATATGCATAATATTTCTTTCTCTAAATAGTTATTAAATATGTTTTGAGTCGTTTCAGACATGTCACTTTTGATTTGACCATTTAAAAAGGTCTTCCAACTTTCTTTTTCAATATTCATAAATATACCTTTTTCATTTGTAAACGCTGGTACATTCTTTTTAAATACGTGTTTCATTACATAATCGCTTGTCCATATGACGTGTTCTGGCATGTCATTTAATTCGTAATCTTTTTTCAGAATATCAATATAATTTTCAATTTTATCTATAAAATATTTTGCTGTTTTTTGAGTTTCTTCCGTATCATTTATTTCATCCATCATAAAAATAGATTTCATGTGTCTATCCCCTTACAAATATCAATAAATATAGTATTAGTATTCATATTATAACAATATTCATTATCTTTTTATTCAATTGAATTAATTTCTACTTCATACTATGATTTATATTAAGCGATTTACAGGAGGTTATGATGTCTTACTTGAAGTCTTTTTTAGAGGAGAAACAAATTTATATATATCTTTTATTTATTATGATGGGCGTAGGTTTCGGTTTATTGTTTGACCATGCTAGTCCTATTTTTGAACCTTTTATTTCTATTTTAATTGCGATTCTATTGTTTAGTATGTTTGCTCAAATTCCTTTTTTATCTTTACGTCAAAAGGCATTAAATTTTAAATTTCTTGTGGCACTTATTATTTCTAATTTTATTTTTATTCCTATTTTTGTTTTTCTAATTGTCACAGCATTTCATATTACATCTACACCGCTTCTAATCGGCATTTACTTAGTTTTACTGACACCTTGTATTGATTATGTGATTGTTTTTACGAAGTTAGGTCACGGAAATGAAAGCTTTATGTTGATTGCTACACCTATTTTATTTATTCTACAAATCATTTTATTACCGATATATTTTCTTATATTTTTAAACCAAGATTTCTCGGAATACATTGACTTTATACCTTTTCTAAAGACTTTTGTATACCTTATTCTAGTACCTTTATTCATAGCTATTTTTATGCAGATTTTAAGCAAAAAGTCCGATACTATGTCGAATATTTTATCTTTATCAGAATGGTTGCCTGTTCCTTTTATGGGACTCGTATTAATGACGGTTATAGGCTCTCAAATTTCAAAAATATTTAATGATTTACACATCGTATGGATAGTTGTTCCTGTTTACATTTGTTTTATGATCATCGCGCCTTTTATTGGTTATCTTTCTGGTAAAATCTTTGCTTTACCTTCAGATTTAAAACGCACAATTGCTTTTAGTACTAGCACAAGAAATGCATTAGTTGTCTTACCATTAGCTTTATCTCTACCAGACAAATGGTCAACAATTGTAACAACTGTTGTCGTCACACAAACACTTGTCGAGCTTATTGGCGAACTATTCTATATTAAATTGATACCTAAATTTAAATAAAGAAACACCTCTAAAGTTACAGTAACGCTTGCACTTTAGAGGTGTTTTTAATTATTTCAGTTTCAATACTTGTCCTACACTTATATCATTTGAACTTAAATTATTTAATGATTTAAGTTTAGCTACACTTACGCCGCTTCTTTGAGAGATATTATACAACGTATCTCCAGAAACAACAGTATGTGTATCGCCTGTAATACTGTCACTCGATTCATTTAAATCATTATAATGCTTTTGAACGAGACTATAAAATCGATCCATATCATAGCCCCACTGACTAAAGTAATTGATTGGATCTGTATGATCTGTTCCACCATAATACTGACTAATGGCATTGTGACTGATAACTGTACCTGTTCCTTCATTATTATCGGCTAATGATGGTTTCAGTCCATTTTGGTGTAACATTTTCGCAGTTAAATATGCTTGATTATTAACCGATTTCGCAAACTGGTCAAATGTACTAGATTGAGCCAATTCTATTTGATAGAAATATGGATTGGCTTTTGCACCTGCTCCCCAAGCTAAATAATCACTAGATGCTGTTTGAACAATTTTACTACTACTTGCATAAGCATGAACAAACGCACTTTCATAATTGTTATACATGTAATTGATTTCTTCATCTATTGTGCTATCAGGATTAGCTGTTTCATGTATAATCACACCGATAAACTTATCTGATTTATAGTCATATTTCGGCAAACTATCCATTCTAGAATCTTGCGTGATTGTAGACGGCTTAATATTATTTTTAGCAATATAATTATTAACATCTTGATACGCTTCATTTGTATGTTGATTGGATTCTATTTCTGTAGAATTTTCTTCTGCATCTTTATTATGTAATTTAAGATCTTCATCCGTTAGCAAGCCTGTTAATTCTTTCGGGTTCATCTTTTGTGCTTGTTCAAAACTAATCGATTTGCTTGTGTTCTCTGTTTGTTCACTTTGATGTTCTTCTGCATTGATATATCCAACAGATTGAGAAAATAATATACTTGTCGTCAAAATTATTGCTGTTCCAAACTTGTACTTCATAATAATCCCCCTTATATTTTATTTTTATATTGTATTACAAACTATAATTAATTAATATACTTGAAGAATATTTCGTTATATTAAATATTTATTACAAATAAAAAGAACGAGATAAATTGATCATCTCGTTCTTTTTTATTCTATAACGTTTAGCACTTTCTTTGGTATTTCACTTTTATCAACTTCTTCAAATGATTCCACATGTGCCCCTTTATGCTTAATTTTTAAATAGTGATTTGTTTTAAGCTCATCTGATGATATAAATTCCACTTTCGTACGTTTACCATCTTCATCTACAATATCTTGCTTATATCTTCTAATATTATGTTCTTCAACAGCATCAGGTAGCTTTGTCTTTACATAAGCGTATTTCTCTTTCATAAATGGATTTAATTGATCTGATACACCTTTAATCTCACTTGAGCCAGATGTACTAAATATAACGATTAATAAACAACAACATAAAATGACAAATATAATTAGAAAAACAATACCTTTTAATAAACCTTTCAATGTTATCTCTCCTTTCAAGTAAAATGATAGCATCATCTCACTTGAAATAGTCCTAACATTGTTGTCACAACAGGCTTCTAAGCTTACAATTTTGTAAGATTAAGTCTTTCTTATTAAAACACACCTAATATATTTCCAATTAACCCTGCTGGTGTTATTAATACACCTACACCCGATAGAACAGATGCAATAACCGCTTTTCTATTTTTCTTATTGTTTCATTAATACTTCTTTCAAGGTTGTTCATTGAAATTGTAATTTTGTCTTGAATGATACTTAGCAAATGATCAATCTTATTGTTCAAAGTATCGAAACGTTCATCAACACACTTTTTAAATTGTTCAAATTCATTTCTCGTAACATATTCTGACATAATGAGCACCTCTCTTTTTTTATTTTATAATTTATAAATATTATTGTCAAAAACTGTATTTTAAAATTATGCGATGGAAAGTAACCATTTTTTATTAGATTATATTGATTGGCTACATATTCTTAATAATTCATATAGCTTATTTTCAAAACTGTAAACTTCAAAGAAATTATAATTTTTCCAATTCACATGATATAATAATTTTAATTATTTTATACAGAACTGAGGGATAACATGGGTGAAAATTGTGAATTACATATTAGACCTATTAAATTAGAAGATTTAAATAGTATATGGCAGATGGCTTTTAAGGACTCAAATCCTGAATGGAAGTTATGGGATGCGCCTTATTTTCCTCATCATGCTATGTCATATGATGATTTCTTGCTACAAAAGGATGATTGGATAAATGTTCCGAATAGATGGGCTGTGATATACAACAACGAAGTTATTGGTACAGTCTCTTATTACTGGGAACATGAACCTTCTAAGTGGCTAGAGATGGGTATTTCAATCTATCAATCTGATAATTGGGGTAAAGGCATTGGCACTAATGTCATGCGTATGTGGATTGATCATTTATTCAATACTTTAGATATTGTTCGCGTTGGTTATACGACTTGGTCAGGAAATAAAGGCATGATTAAAATTGGAGAACGTCTTGGTATGACGATGGAAGCTAGAATTAGAAAAGTAAGATATTATAACGGAACTTATTACGACTCTATTAGAATGGGGCTTTTAAGAGAAGAATGGCAAGATTTAAAGTCTTAATCTAATACGTCACAATCATCATATGATAATATATTGTGCTTTTACACAAGTTTATACTTTACAAAATAGAACATATGTTCGTATAATAAAAGTACAATATGACTAGGGTGATTTTTATGTATGACTACAGTTATTGTCTAAATCGGGATATTTTATGCGTGGATTTAAAAAGTTTCTTTGCGTCTGTTTCATGTATTGAAAAAGGTTTGAACCCGCTAACGACTAAGCTAGCTGTTGTGGCTGATACGAAGCGTAAAGGTTCTGTTGTCTTGGCAGCTACACCACCTTTAAAAGCAATTGGTATTAAAACAGGTTCTCGTTTATATGAAATACCTCAACGTAAAGATATCTATGTTATTAATCCATCTATGAAGAAATATATGCAATTATCAACACAGATTAGCAAAATTGCTTTGGATTATGTTGCTCCTGAAGATTTTCATCAATACAGTATAGATGAATTCTTTATGGATGTATCAGAGTCGTATCATTTATTTGCGCATTCTCCCTTTTCATTAGCGATGCAACTTCAAGAGCGTATATTTAATTATACTCAAATTCGTAGCACGATTGGCATTGGCTCTAATTTATTACTCGCGAAACTTTCGATGGATATTGACGCAAAGCATACGAGTCTTGGTATATCAGAATGGCGCTATGAAGATGTGCCGTCTAAAGTTTGGTCCATTCAACCTTTACGAGACATGTGGGGAATCAATCGACGTACAGAAGCTAAGCTTAATAAGAAAGGGATATTTACAATTGGTCACTTAGCTAACTATCCTGTGGAATATTTGAAGCGGGACTTTGGCGTTATTGGCGTTGACCTTCATTTGCATGCTAATGGTATTGATGAAAGCGTCATTAGAAATCCTCATCGTATATATGATAAATCTCTAGGTAAGTCGCAAATACTTATGCGTGATTACAGTATGAATGAACTTAAGACTGTATTAAATGAACAAGTAGATGAAGTTTATTTCCGTTCTAGAAAGCTCAATTTATACCCTACACGTATTAGCGTGAGTGTCGGTTATGCAGACGTTGGAGGCGTGCGGAAGCAATTTACAAATAAAACGGGATTTATGAATACTTATGTTATCACACAATTATTATGGGATTATTTATCTCAACGGTTAGAACCGGACAGACTTTATAGAACGATCGCGATATCATTTGGCAAATTTATTCCAAACCAAATTAAGCAACTATCTTTATTCGACGATCCGTATCAAATTAAGACAGAGACACTCGAAAATCATTTAGATTTTATACGTATGAAATATGGCAAAGATATTGTTATGCGCGGTTCAAGCTTATTAAATAGTGGTACATTATTAGAAAGAAAAGGACTTATAGCAGGTCATAAAGCATAAACATGAACTTTATAAACATATATTGTAAATACAAACAATCATTGACATAAATATGAAGATAAGTAAATATATAAAGTATATATATTCAGAATGTTTTTTATTCTTTATATTACTGAATATATAAATTTAAACAGGAGGTCTTTATTCTCTAAACAATCTCAATAAGGGTATATTTAGATAATAATGATGGGTGTCGTATGAAACGTAGTGTCAAATATCTATTTATAGTAATCATTATTCTTATAGTTTTTTTCTCATTTTATTTCTACAAACAGCCAAATAATTGGACGTGGGAAACGCTAAATTTAACAAAAAAAGATTCAAACAACTCTAATACCAAAGTGGCTATATTAGATACAGGTATTAATAATGAAAGAATTAACAATGCGTTTGTCATAAAAAAATATGATGCTATAAATAAACGTAATCAAATAAACACTAAAAGTAATCATGCCACACAAATCGCAAGTATTATCACATATGGGAAACATAAAGAAAAGTTAATCGGGATAAGCAAAACAGTAAGTATTTACGATGTTAAGGTTTTAGATGATGAACTCGGTGGAGAGACAGATAGTATAGTGAATGGCATCAATTGGTGTATTAAAAACGATGTAGATATTATCAATATGAGTTTTGGCTTTCAACGTTACAACAAAGAATTACATGATGTTATAAAAAAAGCTAAAAAACAAGGTATCATTTTAGTAGGTGCAGCGGGAAATAATATGGATGATTATAGTGACTATCCTGCTCGTTTCAATGAGGTCTATTCTATTACAGCAATAGATAAAAATAACAAACCATTTATTTATGCACCAACTAAAAAAGTCGATTTTAAAGCGCCCGGTGTCGAAGTTTATACATTAGATTCAAAAGATGAAATTACAACTGTAAATGGAACATCTTTTGCCGCTGCTTATTTCACTTCTTACCTAACAACTAAATTGGATTCAAGAAATAATTTGTCACATGTTTTAAAAAAATACCCAATAAATTGATACATCAAAGGAGAAAATATGAAAAACAAACTTATAGCTTTATTACTTGCTAGTATAATCACGATTACTTATGGAAACTTTGCGGAAGCTGCTGAAGTTATTAAAGAAACAGATATAAATAGTGCTAATAGTAAAGTGAACGAAAATAACATTGACGAAAATATTTATACCAAAGATAACCGTAATTACATTGAAAATAATTATAACTCAAATGATTTAGATATTGAAAGTAGCTTAGAATTTGATCAAAATACAGATAAAATTACCGTAGACGCTTCATTAAATGACGAATATGGTAATAACCTAGATAAAACATATGATGTAACGTTTTTAAGAATTGTGAATGAAAATGACTTTAAAGCTGAATTTACTGATCAAGATACTGGAGAAAAATTAGTATATGATACAAATGAAGTTAAAGCTTCAGTTGCTCCTGTAGTCGCTGTATTAGTTGGCTTTATAGCTAAACAAGGTCTTAAAATGGCTATCAAAAAATATGGTAAAACCGTTGTAACATCAATGATTCGTACAAGCCCTCAAGTTGCTGCTCAAGCAGCTAAAAACTTAGGTTATTCTGCAACAAAATCTGTATCTCATGGCAAAAAGGTCTTTAAGAAAAATGGTAAAGGCAATCCCAAATATATCTCTGTTGATAAAGATGGTCACAATGGAGGAGCATGGAAAGGTGCAAGTAGCATTAAAAATCTAGGTAGTAAGAAAACAAGAAGCGGTACATATGATGCCAACCTAAAAAGAATTGGAGATTAAAAAATGATTATTAACATCGGAGAACAACAAATAAATTTTGATTTAGAAAGTGAAATTCCATTTTTTCAATCATCTCATGAAAATAGAATGCGTTTTGATATAGATAGTTTTGAAAAAAAGCAACTTTCTAAAATTATTAATCAGTTGTTTAGCAACCAATCTAATACAAAGTGTTCATTTTTATCTGAGTATTTATATCCTGTTAAATTTAGAGAAAAAACACGAATTGGTCGTTTTCTATCTATTACAAACTGGCATGAAGAACTCCATTATACTGATGAAAAATATATTATTGCAACTATTGAAAATATAAAAAATACAGAAATAATTAATTATTCTTTATATATTCAAAAAGGATTAGTAGAACCATATATCATCTTCTATAATGATAAAAATATGATATATCTTAGTAATTCTGTGATAGATATCATAAGTTTTTCTAAAGAAACAATTACTAATATAAAAACAGAATTCGGGAATTATATAGATACAATTCAAGAAACTGTTTAATAATTATAAAGAGAAACATAGTTCCCTTTTGATCTATGTTTCTCTCTTTTTTTCCTTTAAAATCGGACTTATATATACTACCATTCGTATGTAAAATATTGTATAGTAAACTTATAGGTTGTTAATTACGGCAGCATTTAATCATACACTAATAAACCAACACTATGTCATATGAACGTTAAAACCACAACAAGTCGCTATAATTGTTGTGGTTTTTATATTTGTCATTGATATTTTACAATCAAGTATTTGTGAGGTTTTTCTTTCCTAATTTCATATACCTTATTACATGTATTACATCTTGATAATTTCATCGTGGCATTGTTAATTTTTTTAAATAAATTTCCATCATGATTATTACAATAAGGACAAGTAACCTCAATATATGTTCTATTATCATTTACCATTAGATACTTCATTATTTTTTCTTTCTCTGTGATATATATAAATTGCTATTATTACTATAATAAAAATGTAACATAGTACAATAAAAGGATTGTTAATCCAGTGATTGTCTACACTAAATATATACACACCTATAAAACATAGTATAAAAAGGATAATATTTAATATCATATTTACCCTAAAAGCTTTGATACTTAAAGCTTGTCTCTTGTTTCGAATGCCGATTAACCAAAAATGTATTGTCATAAATAAGATAGTTAACGGTATATAGTAATAAGGAGAATATATATTATCTCCAATCAAATTAATAATAGCTATAAAAATAACAATAACTATCATTCTTATTTTACTTGCATGTTTTACAATAAATTCCATAATATCCCCCTAACTATTTCAATATTCATAAGTACCATCTTTATAATTAATCGATACACCTTTTTGAGTATTAGATACCCAAACGTTTAAGTTAACAGTCTGACCGTTGTCATTAATAGAATAAGCTCTCACATGTGAACCCCGTGGTAATAATTCATCATTATTGTACACAGGGTGTACATCATAATAAATCTTAGCTTCAGGGTGGTTATATATCGCATTTCTCACTTGAGTTTCAGGATAACCCATACCGCCACCTTCACTAGCTCTATTACTACCAACATTTTGCGCTCTTGTACCTAGTGTTAAATTATGTGTTTCCATATCTCCACCCAATGACCATGCTAATGAGTGAGATTTGTTATAGATATAACCTCTATAACCATCTAACTGTAATATTTGATTATTACTTTCATTGCCTTTCCACCTTTTTTCAAGTGGATCGTAAGTACCATCTTTAAATTCGCCTGCAAGTCTAACTGTTGAATCAAAAGAGGGGCGTTCTTGTGCTTTAGATGAATGACTATCCACTGCTTCCTTAGTCACAAGCGCTGTAACTCTGCCACCTCTACCTAAATCATCTAAATCTGAATAGTTAGCCCAAAATTTATCATTACCATTTTGGTTCAAGAGTTGCTGATCATAATCTGTGAGTGTTGTTTTATTGTCGTTCAATAAAGCGTAATTTTCTTCGTTAGTTTGAACTTTGATAAGCGCCTTATCTTCTTCACTTGTTTTTACTGTCGATTTTTTACTAAACGCTTTCGACTTTAATTCATTTAAACCTTTATCTATTTGATTATTAGCTTCTTGTTTAAGTTCTCTTTTAATATCCTTTTCCAAATCACACCCAGCTAATAGGGTACTTGTTAGGATTATTGCGAGTAACGTCTTGATGTACTTCATATTTTTCAACCTTTCTTATCAAATTGTGATTCTAACCAAAAATAAGTATTGCCACGTTTTTGATGATTTACAAAAGCCGGTTTAGGTACTACATCATAATGTTCATTTTCTAAAGCCCAGCGCACACCATGTCTACTTTTGCCAAGTATATCTCCGACTTCTTGCATACCTAAGATTTTTATAGGTTCTTGTCCTATATTAGTTAAGTCATTGTTTTTTAAATCAGAAACCGAGTAAACACCACTTGTTTCTGATACATAACAACCTAATTCTGTATTAATTGCTACATTCATACCATTAGATTTTGTGTATATAGTTTGATCGTGATTTAAAACCTCATTAATTTTTTTGAAATCCATATTAGTTCCTCCGTCTATAATTATGTTATAATAAATATACCTTTTTGTTTGGTTCAATAGATGATTCTGTTAACCAAATGTGCGATCACTTGTGTGGTCGCTTTTTTTATATCCACCATAACATAGCAGGGGAATAACAGAATCAAACTATAACACCTAACTTTTTAAATTCCTGATGTGCAGTAATCAATTTGATTGCTTCTTCTACTGAATATTTTTCATTTAGATATCCAATTAAATCCGAATTTTCATATAAACCAATTTCTTCATCACCCCAAAGGTTAACAATCTTTGAGAACATATACTTTTTGTTATGTGCTTCAAATATTTGCTCTAACATAGTAACCCTCCTTAGAATTTTATAACGCTTTGAACCAAATTAATTCTTCATAAGTGGTTTCATTCAAGTATTCTTCTAAATCTTCAACTGATTTAAATGGCTTTTTCTCAGTTATCCAATCTTTAGGGCTTTTTATTTCTTTATCTAATTCCAATGTTTGAACATTAAGTGTTACAAAAGAGAATTGACTTTCTTCATTTACGATTTTCATATCTGAACCGATGAGTATAATTGATTTCTCATCTATATTTTTTGTAATTCCAGTGCCTTTTTCATTAACAAAATTATCAATCACATCTTGTAGTTTTTCGAGTGATTTTTGTGTATGATATTTAATCATTTAAACCACTCTCCTTTGAGATGAGTTCAAAATACCTAAAGCTCTAATTAAAACGATATTGTACTTATCTTCTGTATCTGATTTACTCAGATTGTCTATATATTCATTGTTTTTATATAACCTTACTTTACAATCACCATTTGATACATCTTGTAATCTTAATTCATACAATTCATTATCTTTTTCAAACTCTATAGCTTTAATAACAAAGTCTGTATCTCTCATAATCTCAATACTTTTTAATAAGACAACAATTTCAGAAGGTTCATTATTTCCTCTTGCAGCAACACCTTTTAAATAACCATTTTCGTATTGTCTGACTTTATCTTCTTTGTCGGTTTCTTGCAGTCTTAAATCATACAGATTACCATTTGAAATAAATTCAATTGAATTAATCTTTTTATTCATTCTAGTCATGATAATTACCTCCTATAGTGTTATAATAAGAGGTGGAATGTGTCCTCATTCCACCAGTTTTTAAGGTGATAACTTAGTTCACAAGCACTTTTAAAAACTTTCGATTTAGGCGTGCGTTTTTTCTAAAAACGTTGCGTCTTTTTTTATTTTTGAAGCGGTATCGAGTAACACGTTTTCTATCTGCTCATTTACAGGTAGATCTAATAATCCTAGAAAAACACCATTTTCAAAAACGACAATACAGGTATAACCTTTACCAATGTTATGCTTAGTCAGTGTATAAATCTTATTGTTATATACAAACTTCAATGCCTGCGTATTCATTTTTTCACTCCTTCCTGTTTTTAACTACAAACATATTGTAACACACAAACACACATATTGTAAATTATTATTAACTATTTGTTGGTTGAAATACAAAAAAACTACCTATGTTTATTACACAGGTAGGTAAATCATAGCATTCATTTTTCCTTTTATCATGCTAGTCAATTATATATCACCATTTGATACGATTTTTAGTAATTTATTTTTATGATGCTACACTAATTCATATTGTGATTTAATCGGATTTTTCGATTTATTCTTTTTTGCTAGTTCAATATAGTTAAAGAAGATTTGTTTGAAATGAACAAGATTATATCAAATTTTATATAATCTATGTTTTTATATCACTTTTTTCTAAGTTTATATTTTTAGTATACATATACCTAGAAAACATAATTGCTATTAAACAAGTTAACACACCTGAAATAGTATAAATATACTGTATAGCTATATATTCAGTTATATAACCAACTAGTAATATAGAAAATAGAAAAGAAAGTTGCACAAGTGAATTCTTTAAACCTGTGATCTTAATCATATCTTTTTCATTAATTTTATTTATAAAGTAAGTTTCCTGAATAATATCTTTTATTTGTAAAACTGGACCGATTAGCACCACTAGTACTAATGCAATTACATCAATTATATTAAAAGAATATAGAATCAATAAAATTCCATATATAAACATAAAAATAGTAATCTTTTGGATAGGTCGTTTGTTAAAGAATTCAGCATATTTTATTACAATAAAAGCGCCTAATATAGTGCCTAAGTAGTAACTAGCATTAACATATCCCCACCATGTTACATCATGCTTTAAATGTACTTGAACAAATTTTAATGTCACGGATCCTATCCAAATAGAACCCATCAAAACTTCTAAACACTCAATGATAATTAAAACTCTAATTACAGGGATACCTTTTAAAACCGAAAAAGAATTCATAATTGTTATAATCGGATTTTTACCTTGTAGTTCTTCCTTTTCATTTTTAATTTTTATATTAATAATTGCAATAAAAGCTAATGAAAGTAATATTAAAGAAAGTAATAAAAGGTTATTATTACCAATCAATGAGATAATCCATGCTCCTAATATCCATCCTGAAAATAGCAGTATCTGATCTAAACTCGTAATGAGAGACAGACCTTTTGCCATTTCATTACTATCAAGATTTTCTTTCAGTATTCTTGATTTCAGTGGAGTGAAAATACCATTTGAAAAGGATAGAAACATGATTATTATATAAACAATAATCATGTTGACATTATTATTTATACTTATCAGGAGTATTATCATGCATAGTATTTGAAACACTGCATTAAATAATAAAAGGTTTTTTACTTTAATTTTTTCAGTTATAATACTTATACTTAACCCTGAAAGAATTTTTGAACCAACACTAATAAAAGTTATTAGACTTGAAAAAAAGACTGAATTAGTTAGTGTATATACATAATAAGTAATTGCCATTGTATAGAAAGAAAAAGCTAAATTAGTGGCAAGTTGCGTTACTAATAACGAATAAAAACTTAAATTGTAAAACATTAGTAGATTGCCTTATTTTCAATAGGTTTTTTATTTTCTTTTCTCAATAATGGTAATGGAATTTCTTTAACGCATCTAAATCCCATTTCATCATGCCTACAATACGGTATATCTTTCCCTCTAAATGCCGGATACATTAGCTCTTGATGTGAATAAAAAGATCCTCCCTTTAAAACTCCGAATTGATTTAATTTATCATGATTATGATTATAAGAAGGATGGAACATTCTCTTGGAAAAGTAATCACTCTTGGTCCATTCCCAATTACCTCCAAGCATATTATGAACTCCATAACTCGAAACATTTCTTTCTATACTAATACTTTCTGAGAGTTCTATATCTTGGTTATAATATACATCTATTAATCTATCATGCCATTCTGATATAGAATCTGGTTTTTTTTCAAAAAGAGTTCCTGAATAACGTACTTTGCTACCATCAAAATCATTGCCCCAAGGCCACTTTGTTACAGAATTTCCTTTAGCAGCTTTTTCCCATTGAAATTCAGATGGAAGAGTTTTTCCTTTCCATCTAGCGTAGGCATAAGCATCATAAAAATCAATCCCAGATACAGGATGATCAGGTTTATATTTAGAATCATAGTAAGTATTTCTTCTGTGATTTTTATTTTTCGGTTCATTTGGATGACAAAAAATATGTCCATATTTTTCTACAAATTCACAAAATTCATCATATTCCTCATTAGTCACTGGGTATTTATCTATATAATAGGCAGGTAACCAAACTTTAGTACTAGGAGCATTGTCTGTCCAAGCAAAATCTTTTTCTTTAATATCATTTTCACTTATACCATAATTAAAGAAACCCTCTTCTATATAAATCATATTTTCTTCATTTAAAGATTTAAACTCATCTTTAATTACTGCAGAAATATCTACTTTGTTTTCATAATGATTCATAAATTTTAAATGTTTTTCAAAATATGCTTTTTTATATGATAGTTCTTCTTCATTTTTTGCTCCATAGATTTTCAGTAAATTATGTATTACTATTTGGGCACCTAAACCTACAGGCTTTCTAGGTGTGTTTCTTTCCGTAATATCTCCAACAATATCTGATAAATATTTTACTGATAATTCTATTTTTTCTTCACCACAAATACTCATAGCTTTAAAAGAAACAAGATCGTCTGGATCATGAGTTAGCCTAATTATTGTTTCAATTGCTGAAGGATAAGGCAACCAACTTTTAACAAAATCTATTAATTTTGACCTTACATAACTATTTTTAAATCCAATAGCCATTCCAAATAATTGTTCAGCCACTGCAAAATGTCGTATTTTACTAGATATATCTAATACAGTATGGATGGTATTTTCAGTTTCTTTCTTATCTCTTAAGTTTAAATTTTTGAGCAAGTTATCAATTTTAAATAATTCTTCCATGTCTTCATTGTAAATTTCTAAATTATCATTAGATGTATATATCATTTTATTCATCCTTTCTAAATTCAATAAACAAAAGTCTTATAGAATATATTCTATAAGACTTTTGTTTATTGAATTTAATCCCATTTGTCATTACTTACATTAAGTACAGGTTCAAAAATACTTTCTTTCCAATCACGTTCTAAAGTTTTCATATTTATCGCCTCCTGAAATTAAATATATGTACGATTATTATTATATCATCAATAAATAAAAAAACACACTATTTTATCAGAAAATTTCCAATTTTTAAAATACATTCAGTGAATTATTAATCCTTTTACTAACTTATGTTTTTTGAATATCACCATATGATACGATTTTAAATGACTTATCTTTATGATCATACGCTAATTCATATTGTGATTTAATCGGATTATTAGACTTATCTTTTTTAACTAATTCAATATATATCTTTGAACCATCTTTTTTATAGCCTGTATATGTCGGCATAGTGTACTTAGATTTATTTTTACTGTCTACCATAGATTTAATATGATTAGACAAGCTAGAATTAGGTTCAAAATACTTTTCTACATGCTTAAACTCAACTTCTTTATAGGCTTTATTTAAGTCTTTGGTATAGTCGTCCATAAATGCCTTAGCTTCGTTTTCTATTTCTCTATCTTTTTTAACCATTTCATCTATCTTCGTTGTATCAAATTCTAAAGTTATATTTTGATTATTGATATCTTTATTTTCTTTAACTTTAACCGTATTAGACTTTAAAGTTTTACCTTTATATTTACCCTCAGCATATACAGAAATAGATCTATTAGATGGGTATGGTCCATATACACGTTTTTCTTCATACTTTGTTTGAACACCATTCACATAAACGAAAAAACTTAATTGCAGGTCATAAAGCTTAATATTTATGGAGTGTATAGTTATGAAAGAACTTAATATAAACTGGAAATCAGATTTTATTGAATACCAAACTTTATTATATAGTAGTGTCGATCCAGAATGGTTCTATGCCTGTATTAGAAATGATGTTTTAGTACCAGCATATACAGGACAAGGCAAACAATATTTTTGGACTAAAGATATCCTAGAAGCTCATAAAATAATACCAATATTTTAAAAAACCAACTATTTACTACAATTATTGTTTAATTTTACCAATAATTTTCTTTATAAGTGTTTAACGTATCTTCACTTTGGATATATATAAAGAAGTGTAAAAGTAGGAGGTTATATATGGGCTTTATATTAATGTTAATCGTCGGCGGTTTAATCGGCTGGCTAGCAGGTGTTATTTTAGGTAAAGATATTCCAGGCGGTATTATTGGTAATATTATCGCAGGTATTATTGGTTCAGCAATTGGTGGTAAATTATTAGGAGATATGGGACCAGTAATAGGTGGAATTGCAATTATTCCAGCATTAATCGGTTCAATCATCTTAATCTTAGTACTTTCATTCATTTTAAAAGCAATTAAAAAATAGAAAGTACAATAAATATAAAGAAGCATATCACTTAATTAATTTTGTGATATGCTTCTTTTTTGATACAGATATATTTAACAAATAAAAGCACCACACAAAATTGTGCGGTGCTTATGTCATATACGAATAAATATTTTCAAAACCACTCTAGGTAAATAGCTTTGTAATAATAAAATACCCGACGTATATAAACTCTAAACATTATTTTAATAATAATCTAAAGAAATTCATGATTCTTTAACGTTTATTAGAACCTTTACTAAAAAGATTTCTTATAAGTCTCATAATTAAAACTGTACCAACATATCTTAAAATACGTTTTACTATGTTTCCCATCCTTATCAGCTCCTCTTACAATATATCATTTACTATTACTTCTTCACTACTTTACCCAATTAAGTCTTTCATTACACATATAACAAAAAGATTTCGTAGTCCCGCCCCGGCAAGGATCACTAGAGTTGAAAAAACTTAGTACAAGCGTATTTCAATTAAGACATCTACTGATAAGATACTACAAGAGACTGAGACATAGCATTATGTCCCGGTCTTTTTTATAAGGAAAAATCAATGTAAACGTGAGTTTCTATGTTGCTTGTTTGGGCTGTCTTGCAACATAGGGATCGTCTATGTTGCTTGTCGCACCTCACTTGCAATGTTGACCCTCATATTTCTAAAAATATGAAAAAGAGTCTAGAACTTTTCAGTCCCAGACTCTTTAATGTAAATTATGATTTTGTACTTTCGTTATGCCACCATAATGAATCTTTCGGATTTTCTACAGCATGAACAAATTCTTTTTTCGATGCTACAGTTGGATAAGATCCTTTTAATGATTTTTTAGAAGTATCTTCAAATAATGTTAAGACAACAATCAGACCAATAATACTCACACCCAATAAATAGAATGCAGGTGCTAAATTATTACCTGTCACGTGTACTAACCATGAAGCTACTAATGGTGTTGTACCACCAAATAACGAAACTGAAATATTAAATGTCCATGATAATGTTCTGTAACGAATATCTGTATGGAACAATGTTGGTAATGAACCTGGCATTGTACCTTCGTAAACTGATAATACGATACCTAACAATAGTAATCCAAGGAATAAGAATCCTAGTCCCCCAATGTTTAAGAATTGGAATGAAACAACAGATACTAATATACCTAAGATTAGACCGAATGAAATTACTTTCTTATTACCTATTTTGTCGCCAAGTCTACCAAATGTAAGTGCGAACGGTACCATAATCAGTAATACAATCGCTGTTATCGGTGTACTAATACGATCACTAATACCAACTGTTTCATCTAGATATGAAGGCATGTAACCTAATAATACATAGTTTGTAATATTAAAGAAGGCTACAAACACAATACATAATAAGATATCTTTTTTATATTGTTTTATAATTTCAATAACGCTCAGTTGATCTTTTTGATCAGCGATATCATTTTCAAAAATTGGCGTTTCTTCTAAATGCGTTCTCAAATAAAGACCAATCAATCCAATTGGCGCGCTTAAGAAGAATGGAATTCTCCAACCCCAAGAATTCATTTGAGCGTCTGATAGTGTCCAGAACAATACTGTAACAAGGATAGATGCCACAATATAACCAGTTAAAGTACCAATTTCTAATCCACTACCTAATCTAATTCTTTTATTATCCGGTGAAGACTCTGCGATATAAACCATCGCACCAGCATATTCCCCACCTACTGAGAAACCTTGTAAAATACGAGCTAGCAATAATAAAATTGGTGCCCAAACTCCGATTTGATCATATGTAGGTAATAGTCCAATAATCAAAGTAGAAATTGCCATCATAATAATAGTAAATGTTAAGACAACTTTTCTACCTAGCTTGTCACCTATTTTACCAAAGACGATTCCGCCCACTGGTCTAAGTAAGAATGCTATCGCAAATGTTGCAAAAGTGAAAATTAATTTTAATTCATCATTTTGAACTGGACTGAAGAAATTCTTACTAATGATAACTGCAAGGTAAGAATATAGTGCAAAGTCAAACCATTCCATTGCATTACCAATACCAGTAGCAAACACACTTTTCTTTGCCATACCGATATCTACGACGTTGATTTTCTTTTTATTAAACTTCAAACGTATACAGCTCCTTTTCATGTTTAAAGAGTATACGCTCACTTTTTTATAGTGTCAACTTAATATTTAAATATAATAATATACACTTTTCATCTAATGGTATACAAACAAAAAATGTCCACGCTTACATCTTAGTAAGCATGGACATTATAAATTCAAATGATTTTTTCCTTAAGTAAATAGTATATATGACAAATAAATGACGATTGATACTGTGACTGAACTTAATAATGTGGAGAATAATACAATTTGAGCATGTAGTTCTGGTTCCACATCATATTCAAAAGCAATCGTTGACGTATTTCTTGAAGTTGGAAATGCACTAGCTATAAATAACGATTGTGCAATAGCGCCATCAATATGGAATAAATAAATTAAACTAAGTGCAATAAGTGGTCCAATTATCAACCTACCAATCAACGATCCCATAATCGCTCTATGCAATAATTTCAATTTAATATGCGCTAATTGAGCACCTAATAAAATTAAAGCAATTGGCGCAAAACTATCTGAAATTTGATGGATAGGAATAAGAAACACTTGAGATAATTTAATATGCCCTACTTGAAATATAATACCTAAAATCAGTGCATGAAAAACAGGTAGTTTCAAAAAAGAAATGAAAATATCTTTTAAACTTTTAGTAGTGGAAAGTAAATTATACATACCATAAGAATACGTAAGTAGATTTTGGAAAATAAGCACGAAGATTTGTACAGCAACACCAATAGGATTTTGACTAAAGATTAATTGACTGACCGGCAAACCATAGTTCCCGGAATTCATCAAAGAGATACTATTCTTTAAAGCAGCACTCTCACCTTTTTGAAGATTCAATACTTTAGCAAATAAATTACCAATCAAGATCATTACTAAACTATAAGCTACAATATAATATAGAACCTTTAACAACAAATCCATCTGAATTGTAATATCATAAATATTCGCAAAAACCGCAACAGGCATTAAACAATAAGTAATAAGTGTAGAAAAATGTTTTAAATTAAATGCAAACTTTCTCTGTAATAAAAACCCAACAAAAATTAAAATAAGAAGCGGTAATAACACTTCCGTTAAAATGAAAACAAACATAATATCCTCTTTCTCTCTATATTTCTCTTATATTCAAGCTATCACAAATGAATCATAATAAATATGACAAATTTAGTATTTTGAATGATAAGTTTAAGTTATGAATATAGAAATATAGATAACTAAAGCTTAGGTAGTTTTATTTAAATTTTTCCATTCTATAAATACCTTCAGCATCTTGAAATTTGATACCATTCTTGAAATCATAACCATACTTTTTATAGAACTCTACTGCTGTAACTGATGCTGGAATTTCTATACGTTGTGCACGTTTATAATAATAGTCATTTTCAAGGGTTTCTATTATGAACTTACCAATACCTCTTCCTTGATGATCTGGTGATACAAAAATGGTAAACAAGCTACTTTCAGTTTGGCTACCCCAATACGGTCCAATTGCACCTGTTGCTATTATTTGATTATTTTCTTCAAATATATAAAAATTTGTAAAACTTGCTCTTTCAATTATTGCTTCAGGTGTCATGCTACTCACAACTTTTTCTATCTCTTCAACTGGTTCATCTTTTACATTGGTTGTTCTCAATGTGTGAATAATCATTTCACTAACTGCTTTTGCATCTTTTGAATCGAACATTCTAATTTTCATACAATCATCCTTTATATCTCACCAATTTTCTTATATTGAGACAAGTGATTTACTTGATTACATTCTAATATTTCTACTTTATCGTCTGATATTTTTAACGACGATATGCTACCGTTTGTAAGTTTAATTTTTCCTGTCCCTGTTTCTCCATTTGAATAATGATATAATATGGCATTAATAAAGGCACCATGAGATACAACTACTACATTTTGATTTGGATATTTTTCATGTAATTCAGACAATCCATTTACGAATCTATGCTCGATACTAGCCCCATCTTCACTATTAGGATATATTCGATTTGGGAATCGTTCGAGTTTTTCAGCAAGCGTCATACCTTCAGCATCACCAAACGATAATTCAATAAACGCTTCTCTCTCAATCAAATCTACATTCAATTGTTCTTGAACGATTTCGGCAGTTTTTTTAGCTCTTTTTAAAGGACTCGTAATAATCACATCAATCTTTTTATCCTTTAAAGCTACACCACTTTCGTTAGCTTGTAATTCGCCATTACGATTCAAAGGAATATCCGTTCTGCCTTGCGTTCTACCTTCCAAATTCCAATCCGTTTCACCATGTCTTAAAAAATATACATTTGTCATCATTCAAACCTCACATTAAATAATTTAAAATCTATTGTATCACTTATAACGGTACATAACACGCTAAATTTCAGTAAATATACATTGAAAATTGTGAAGAAAACTTTTGAATTGGACTTATCAATATTGTATAATATTTCCATACAATACAACCATGATAGCTTCCATCATGGACAACACCAAACCCCCTTATTCTCGGAAAATAAGGGGGGTTTTTAGTGTGGTTATTTATCTATTTTTTCTAATTCTAATGGATACCGTTTCAACAACTATACTAACGAAAATCATTACGATTAATAGTACAACTAAACTCCAAACATATCCCAATTCCAAATAACTAGTTAAAGTATTACATCCCCAAATAGCTAAGAAATAGATTAATAATCTTAAGATAAAAAATATAATTTTATTATTCATAATAATCTCCTTTAACTAAGATAAATAAAATAAATTTAATTTGCTTCACATGCAAAGTTATCTTTGTCTCTATCTAGTTTACCATTGTATGCTGGATGTGTACTAGGTACGCCATTTGGATATACTTTTCTAAGTGCTGTACAATTTGGATAATATTCTGATCCTGCATTTTGAGAAGTATTTTTTGGTGTTTGTGTTGCAGAATTTCCTGCTCCATTTGAACTTTGAGTATTATTTGATGCTGGTTGATTAGTTGTAGATTGTTGTGTGCTTGCTTGATTATCTTCAAATGCACTTCCTAAACTCCAAATACCTAATTTTTCTTCTTTTGCTTTTTCTTGTGCACTTTCTAATTGATCTAAATATCTTGTATTTGGCGGATATACATATGCTACTTTAGCTAATCCTTCTCTCACCAATATTTCATTAAGCATTTTACCATCTACATATATATATGCTAAATAACGTTGATATTTATCTGTTTGTCCACCTACATCAAACTCTACTTCGATTTTCTTTGCATTCGTTAACAATTCTTTTGTTCTATCTGATGCTTCTTGTCCAAATGGTTGCTTACCTAATCTTGGATGTTTCGTTTCAGGTGTGTCAATTAGTAAAAATCTAAATGATTGTTGGCTGCCATTATAAATAAATTTCGCAGTATCTCCATCAACTGTACCCGCTAACTCAACTGGAATTCTGTCAGTTGTACCTGGTTTGTATGTTTTTTCTTGAGTACCATTTTGACTAGATTTCTCATTATTATTTGAATTTTTCTCGGAGTTCTCTACTTTTTCCTTCAGCATTTTATTTGTCTCTTCTAATTCTTTTTGTTTACTTTTTAATGCTGTATTCTCCTGTTTTACTTTTTCTTTTTCACTATTATCAATACTTACATTACTACATCCACTTTCAATAGTTGCTAAGAATAAAATACTTACACATAACAATATAATCTTTTTCATAACACTTACTCCTACTTAAATATTCACTTGTTAATTATACTAAATTCACAAAAATTTATCGTAAATTTTTATTATCTTGTTCGATTAAATTACCTTACCTTAAAAGATTATATTAATAGCATTTATAAATAAAAAATATTCAATGGATTCAAATCAAAAAAATAAAAACACCTTTACGATGTTTTTAGTCAAATAATCGAAAAATCATTCTAAATATCCAGCCTATAGCTCTTGGAATTGTAACAAATATTGCTCTGATAATATCTCCTATATAAAAGAACCCTTCTAAAAAATCTCCAAAAGATAATTTATCAGCTTTATGTTTTTTATTTTCTTTACCCATATGACGCCTCCTATCTTAATTTATAAATGTACAGAAGCAAATTCAACTAGATAGTTGATACCTTTTATAAATATATAAAATGCATAAGCCATAGTGCCTAAAATAAATAAAGCAGACATTATTTTAATTTTTTCTCCCTTATCTCTATAAACAATATGTACGATAATAAACAATGTCATTAAAGAAAGATAAGCAAAAGCCACTGCAGTTAACGTACCTACAGCATTTCGCTTCGTATGTAAGTGACTCGTAATCCATGAATCATAAAATGCATCTCTAATACCAAGATGCCCAGTATAAAGATCAAAGCCTACTCCTAGTAATATCAGTAAACCTTCAACAATAAATGCCATCAACAATAAGAATGCTTTCATTTAATCACCTTAGTATTTTAATTAATTCCATAATTAATAAATAACAATAGTTATGGATAATAGTAATATACTTATGAAATAAGGGCAACATGTCGAAACACATTACCCTTCAAATATTTAAATTAATTTTTAGATAAGATTTGATATGTGTACCAAGAATAAAGTAATGGTATTAATACAAGAATTACAATTAAAGTAATCGTTACAACAGTGTTAATCATGTGTAATAAACCTAGAACAAACATCATGAGTCCAACTATTATATAAATTAAAGCTGTAAATCTATGCGTCTTCTTCCATACATATTCACTAGCTTTCGTCCACTTATTTTTAATCCCCAATGTATTATTTTTCGGTACTTTAGGTAAATAATTACCTATTATAATCAGAAGTACACCAACTAAAACTGGTATTATAAAATTGGCTGAGATTTCATACCCTAGTCCATTACTTATTACAATTAACGTAATGACATATATAAATCCTTGAACTAAAGGATTGAGTAAATCATTTAAAGATTTTATATTAGAAAATTTGCGTTGATCTTTATCTTTAACAATTTTTAAATTTGTGATGATATAACTAAACAACATAATACCAATCATTACAATAGCTGCTACAAATTTATTAGCTGACCAATTTATTTCTCCATTTGCATTATATTGCATTGGAACATCATGAGGTAGAAACGGAATTGCTATAATCCATGTAATAATAGCAATACAAATAATAAATATACTGAGTTTAGATTGTTTATATATTTCTTTCACTTCAAAAACCCTCTCATTTAGTTTTTAAACTGAATCACCCATTTAATGACTTCCTCAAAAACAGATAAGTTTAAGTGATAATATATATACTTTCCTTGTCTTTCAGAATAAATTAAGTCATTCAGTCTAAGTATTTTCAAATGTTGCGAAACACTAGCTTGGCTCATATCGAAATGACTTGCGATATCACTAGCAGTCATCTTTTCATCCTTTAACATTTCTAAGATTTCTCTTCTTGTTTCATCTGATAAAGCTTTAAAAATATCTTTCATAAATCACACCTTTTTCTTTATCATCATTTAATCATTTAAGTAACTACTTAAATGTTATAATAAAAAAATTTATATGTCAACTTCGTAAGTTTAAAGACTATTTAATTAAAAGTTTATGATAAAATAATGATATTCAAAAAAACATTCAATCTGTTAAATCAGACGGAGGCACTATGTACTTAATATGTGGCATTACGCTAATACTTATAAGCATTATCATATTTATCTGGGAAGGCAAAAGTATCTTCAATATATTTATATTTGCTTTAGGAATTTTATTAACTTTAGGTTCTTTGTTAAACTTCCTTTTAAATTTAATATAAAAACTAGTCATACTGTCATAACTAGTTTTACCTACAAACATTAATCTTTTTCAATAGCACCTCTTCTGTATGCGAAATATACTAATGCTAAAACAGAAAACCACATAAATGGTGCAAATAATGATACAAATCCAACTCCAACAATCATACTTAACCAGGTTGAATCCACTCTATATTTACCAAAATTCATATAATACTCCTAAAATAATTATTAATTTCAGTCGAATATACCACTTAATTATAAAATAGTATAGTTATTTTAATATTTCTTTGTTATATTATTTAAAACAAATCATCAATAAGAGGTGTTGCATATATGGATAATTGGTTAAGTTTCGTAGTTATTGCATTAATGATCATTATTATTCCGGGACCAGATTTCTTCATTGTATTGAATAATACTTTAAAAGGAAATGCTAAAAATGGCATTATGGCTGGCTTAGGTATATCGAGTGCACATGTTTTTTATTCAGCTTTAGCAGCATTTGGATTAATTTTTATATTAACAACATCATATTATGTTTTTAGTGCTATCAAAATATTAGGTTCTGTTTACATTGCTTATTTAGGCGTTAAGACCATTTTAAACGCTAAAAAGACTTTTCACATTACAACTGAACCTACAATACAGACGAATATTAGTCTGACATCATCATATAAACAAGGATTTTTAAGTACAATTTTTAATCCAAAAGCAATACTATTTTATGTGAGTATATTACCTCAATTTATTACAAAACAAGATGGATCAATGACAATAATCATTCTATCCTCTTTATTTATCATCACAGTATTTGTGTGGTTCTTTATCTGTAGCTTTCTATTTAACTACATAAGACAATTATTTAATAATCACAAATTCAAATCCATCCTCGACTATGCAATAGGCACCGTCTTAATCGGCTTAGCCATCAGTATATTTAGATTGGAGAAATAATTAACTCTATACCTAGACAAGAATTCTGCTAATAACAGTTTTCTTGTCTTTTTTTGATACACCTAATACTTTTTAATTAATCTATATCCTAATTGTTAACATTGATATATAATTTTAAAAAAAGTATATATTTCACCAACCTTTTAATAAAGGAGGAAAGCGATGAATAAACATAATAAATATATAGAACTTTTAAGCACTAATTTAGAGGAACGTCAAAAGTATTATAAAAAAATACTCTTTATTGTTAGCTTATAACAAGTGTTTGGAGGTGCTGGTTTAGCTGCTGGTTTAACAGTAGGTGCTTTAATAGCTAAAGATATATTAGGTACAGATGCATACACAGGGATCCCCACTGCTTTATTCACATTTGGTTCAGCTGGTGCAGCATATTTAGTAGGGCTATTTTCTCAAAGATATGGGAGAAGAATAGGATTATCCTTTGGCTTTGCTTTAGATGGACTTGGCGCAATCGGCGTTATTATTTCAGCTATAACTGAAAATATTTGGTTACTATTTATATCATTACTAATTTATGGATCAGGTTCTGCAAGTAATCTTCAAGCTAGATATGCAGGTACAGATTTAGCTCAACCTAAACAAAGAGGTAAAGCAATTAGTACCACAATGGTTATGACTACTTTTGGTGCAGTATTAGGACCTAACTTAGCAGAAACGACCGGTAATTTTGCAAAACTTATCAATTTACCACCATTATCCGGCCCATTTATACTCGCAGCAGCTTCCTATATTATTGCTGGTACAATTTTATTTATAATGTTAAGACCTGACCCATATTTAGTGTCGAAATATATGAGAAGTAATCATAAAAATGATCTTACTTCACCATTAAATAACAATCAGAAAGGTATTATGATTGGTGCATTTGTAATGATTTTAACGCAAATGATTATGATCGCAATAATGACAATGACACCTATTCATATGCAATATAATGGACATTCGTTATCATCAATCGGAATGGTTATCGGTATTCACATCGGTTCAATGTACTTACCTTTACTTATAACTGGAACATTAGTAGATAAAATTGGTGTGACAAAAATGAGTATCGCATCAGCTATTACATTATTAGCATCAGGAATACTAGCTGCATCAGCACCTGAACACTCCATTATTGCACTTTCAATAGCACTTTCATTATTAGGGATCGGATGGAATTTTGGACTTATTAGTGGAACAACCCAAATAGTAAATTCCACTACACCAAATAACAGAGCAAAAATACAAGGTAAAATCGATATATTCATCGCACTTTCCGGAGCAACAGGAGGTGCAATATCAGGTATGATAGTAGCAAATAGTAGCTATGCATTCCTTTCTATATGGGGTGGCATACTCTCATTAATATTAATCCCAATTGTCATACTTCAAAAACAAAAGTAGTTTTTTAAATATAAGTAAAGTCCTGGCTAATTAAATAGCTAGGACTTTTTATTAGACGTAAACATTCATTTTATTATTCAATTACTCTAGTATCTAGAGTTGGGAAAGCATTTATAATAAAATATTATTTTCCTTTTCATAGGATTCAATTTTCTGACGGCTCTCTTCTTCTTTATCTAAAGTAATACGTAATTCATATGTTCTATTTGTATGTTCATCTATGGAAAGATAAGTCTTTACATCTCCCCCTGCAAAAACTTTTCTATACGCATCAATGATTTCTTGATCTGCATCTGTTACTGGTACATTCAGTATCTCAGAATAAGGATAATAAGGTTCGCTATTGAAATAATCTTTTACTAAATCATATAATACGTTATTACAATAACTTGGTTGGTTACTTTGGAATTCAATAAAATGTTCTTTTGGGTCAAATAATAAATCATATACTTTTTTGCCTTTTAACATGTGATACAACTCATATAAACAATGATTAGTATTACTTTTTATTTTCTTTACCCGTTCTTCTGACTGATCTTTATTAACACCAAAAAAACTAGTATGCTCTCCATCATTTCGAATCATGCGAAAATATGGTTGAAATTCTTTTCTAAAATCTCCATATAAGCCTGATCCGAGGTTTACTTCATATTCATACAAGTCATGAAACATACAATACCAATCAATATAAAATTCAACATATGCTTTATTTGTCAAAAGTAACACCTCCTATAGATTACCTCATAAAGAGCTATTAAATAATTTCAAAATCGGGTCAAAGTTAGTACTGATTATTTTTTATGTTTTTAGCGAAAACCTATTATTCATAATCAGCTGAATCATATTCATTTCCATATTTTTCAACGTCTCGTTTCATAATTTCTTCTTTTTCAGCTTCGGTTGCATTATTCCATTCGTCCTGTCCATTTACCCATTCTTCATGTGCATCTTGTTCTTCAGGAGTTCTGTATACACCATTATTCTCATAATCATAAGTTTCTTCTTCATCTTCATTAGCTTGTTCGTCATAAATAGATTTTTCTTGTCCACTTTCAACTCTTAATGAACTTTCATACGCAGCTTGTGCTGGCCCTTCAAGTACATTACCTTGAGGGATAACACCATTTGAAACTGCACTATTGTATGCAATAATTTTCTGCTCTTCAGTATAATTACCATTCAAAATTTGAACTAATGAATTTCTATCAGTTATATTATTATAATCAATTGTGCTAGTTGACTCTTGTTCGTTTGGAGATTCTTGCTCATTAGTTATATTTTCTTCAGTAGACTCTTCTTCTGTTTTAGAGTCTGATTCCTTAGTTGTTTCTTTGTCTTTTGAATCATTCTTTTCTTTATCTTCTTTTTTAGTTTCTTTCTTGTCTTTTTTCTCATCTTTTGGTGCAGGATCTAAAATTGATTCTTCTTTTTTCTCTCCACATGCTCCTAATACTAGTAATGATGATAATAATAAAACAATTAGCTTTTTCATATTTCTCCCCCTAATATAAGTAAAATGTTATTAACTTGATTATAATCTAATTACACTTGATTAGTATATACTTTTTATATAGAAAAAGGTGATAAACATATTGTGCATCACCCAAGTGAGTATGTTAAAAAGACGGTGACTTTGTATAAATGCTTAAATAACCATCAAACTCGGTCAAAGTTAGTGATGTTTTTTGATTTTCTTTAATCATGACTAAAGCAATGACAGTAAATACTATTATTAAAAGCTAATAGTCCGACATGCTGTTTTTTCTAGGAGTAACAACTATAACCATAGACATCACCCTGTATAAGAAATTAGCCATCCTCTCTCTAACTTGCTCACTTTTTATTAAATTTACAAATTCAATTTATTCTTCTACAACATCTTCATCTACTATATATGAATCTGCAAAATCATCATCTTTAGTATAAAATGCAAATACCCAACTACCGTCATCTTTCTTTTCATGTTCTCTATACTTATAAATATCTAATGTACTTTCCTTATAATCTTCTACTATGGTTTAATATCAGAAGATTCTACAGTATATTTATTAGATGTGTTATTCACCGTAGAAATACTCGAACTATTAATTTCCCATTTTGCTTGAGTCGGCTCAATATTTGGCATAAAGTTCATTTCCAAAGTATATTTATCATTATCAGGTACATCATATACGATATACCCAGAACCTGTATTGTCTTTATTTAGTTGATGTGAGAAACCAACTGCCCTATCACTATTACCAAACCATTCTTGATAGTTTTCTCCATTAACTTTCATGGTAAAACCATCATTTTGAATTCGTACTTGTGCATCATTATTATTCTTAAATTTGAAATAAACTTTCAAAGCTTTACCATTGTTCGGTGGAAAGTCTAGATCATCAGTAGGCTTTACAAATTCAGCTTTAACCAATGTTATTTCTACTCCATCATCCTCAACCGTATCGCCTAATTTATAAATATTATTCGAAATTTGTTTACGCGCTTTATGCAATTCTTCTTTTTCATCAATCTCATCATCAATAGCAATGAATAAAAAAATTATAATCACACCAACAATTGTGAGTGCAGTGATAACTACACCTAAACAACTTAAAAGTGCGTAAAGCCAACCATTTCCTCTTTCAATCTTTTGATTTCCCTTATCCATTCCACATTGCTCCTTTAACCTATATACAATCTACAATACCTATTTTTTACAATTTTAATAGGACTAAATTGTATTTTCAACATTTACTATTCATTATTATTAAAAACATTAAAATTCATATATAGTCAGTGAATCCCTATTAAATTTTTTCATAAAAAACAACCAATATCACACGATGATATTAGTTGTTTCGAAACGATTTTCTTATTACTGTTATTAGAATTTTAAAATTGCTCAAATAGAATAATGTATATTATAAATATAAGTTTTATATTACTATTTTTTATTAGGTTTAAAATGTAGTTCACATGATTTGCAATATAGAGAATAACCAAACTTAATATTTATGTAGAAAAAGAATGCTGGTATTAAAAGAGAAAACATTATAGAAAATGTAGTACTAAAAGGACTACTTTTAAAACTACCAGATACTATTGAACCCAAAATAACCATCAAGACAAATACAATACTAACCCCTACTAAACAACCTAAGCAACTACTAGATTGTTCAATAACTGCACCTGAATTACATCTTGGACAACGACGCCATCCCACGCTTATCACTCCTTATTTATATATTATAATTCTCTTACTATATAATAATGATACACTAAAATAATAAAATTCTATATATCTTACATTACTTTTATTAAATTCTTTTATAATTTGTTTTATCAAAGTAATCTTATAGCTTGCTTTACCATTCTAATGTAAAATTACTTTTAAAGATCTTATTTTTAAATTTACTAGATGAATGGATGTGATTATGGTGGAAAAATATAAAATTATGATAGACCATTATATAAATAAAAAAGATGAAATACTTGCAGCATTTTATGGTGGCAGTCTTGCAAGGAATGATTCTGATATCTATTCAGATATAGATTTAAGGATTGTTATAAATGATGATGCTAAGAGAGAAAAATTCATATGCGAGTTCATTGATTTATTTGAAAACATATTATTTATAGAAGAAAAAACAAGTAACTTTTCTGTTTTACATTTAGATGATTTATTAAAAATAGATGTGTTTATTTTCTATAAAGATGAAATTACACCAAGTATTTGGATGAATAATATCTATATTTTAAAAGATGATAATGATTTTTTATCACAAATTAAAATTCTGGCAAATAAAACTGTGACTATTTCACCAGAAAGAATAGCTTATATAAGAAATAAATATTTAGCTTATCTAATTGAAACTTATAAAAGAGAAAAAAGAGAAGAGTTTCATTATGTTAATTACTCCATTAATATGATGGCTAATATTCTTTGTTATTTATGGTATTTAGATATTGGCGAAGAACCTAATAGTCTAGGAGATTGGTCGAAATACCAAGGTACAAGAACTAAATTAAATTCATATAGAGAAAATATATTAAATAATATACTTAGTAAAGATTTTTTTGATCAAAGAATCATACTTAATAATGAATTTATCAGAGTTCTAGAAATCATTGATGAAAAATATACAATTACTATATCTAATGAAAGTAAATACATAATTAATAAAGTAACTACTAAATTTTATAATATATAACTATAAAAATAGCCCATCTCTATTTGATGAGCTATTACTTTTTTATTTTTATTTTTTTAGGTCCTAACTAATCAAATTAGCTAGGACTTTTTTATTAATCATACAAATTCAATTTATTCTTCTACACCATCTTCATCATATTTAGTGACAATGCCTTCTTCATCTACTATATATGAACCTGCTAGTTCACCGTCTTTAGTATAAAATGCGAATCCCCAACTACCGTCATCTCTCTTTTCAGGTTCTCTATACGTATAAGTATCAGTATCTAATATACTTCCTTCATAGTCTTCTACTATGTCCATTACGTTACTACGTGTGACAGTATCATATTCATCGTCAGTATCTTCATCATCTGAATCTTCATCTGATATATGATTTTCAATATTATCTATCGCATATTGTGCTTCTTCTTGTGTATATTGATCACCCGCATCAGAAGTTAATTGATCAAATAACTCTTTGTCAGACATAGGCATAAATTCTTGATAATTTTCAGCACTTTTTAATGCATTTTCTTTATAGTCAGCATCTAAATTATCAATCGCATACTGAGCTGCATCTTCAGGGTATTGGTCACCCGCACTTGAAGTTAGTTGATCATATAAACCAGCTTTTGACATAGGCATAAATTCTTGATAATCTTGTGCGCTTTTTAATGCATTTTTAAATTCTCTACTCACACCGTCATCATTATTATCATTACTTGATGAATCAGATTCATTATTGTCATTGTTTGATGAATTAGATTCGTTATCATTGTTACTATCTGATAAATCATCATTAGAGTCATTATTATTTTCATCTACATCATCTGACTTTTTAGAAGTCGAATTTGTATTATTCCCCGTACTTTCAAAATCCACATTACTGAACATCATTGAGCATGCCCCAAAAATTATCGCTAAAATAACGAAAATACCTAAGAAACCGCCACATCCCCATAACCATCTCTTTTTATTTTTCCCTTTATTTTTCTTGTAATTTTGGAATTCTTCCCATTCCCTTTTTTGCATTTCATCCATTCCGCTTTCCTCCATGTATTATATTTTTTTATTGAAGAACTAAAAAGCAGTATTCTATCCCGTTACATATTTCTTTAAAAGTTTCATATTATCTATAATAATAACCTATTTTCTCAAAAATGAAAGCACTAAATTTAATTTTTAAAATTTTATATGATTAATCATCATAAATACATCAGTAATTAAATAACTTAAAAGTTTTTTGTTTATTTTTATCTTAAATTAACGATATAGCTTCACTAATAGATTACATTTAAATATCCTAATTCTACTAAAACAGAACATTAACATCTCTATGCTAAACACAAAATTTTAACCATAAATCAAAAAATTTATTACTAATAAATTTTGTATTAAACAATAATAATTATAAATATTATTGACATAAGTATAAATAAAAGATACTATATGTACTAATCCTTAGTAAACAGATAGGATTAATATAATTAATGATTAACTGGAGGCTATTACATGAATAAAATTATTATATTTGCTTTAGCTGGATTTTTAGCAGAATTAGTAGATGGTTCCCTTGGAATGGGATATGGCGCTTCATCTGCATCAGTGTTACTTACATTTGGAGTTGCCCCTGCTATAGCATCAGCAACAGTCCATTTTGCCGAAATTCTTACGACTGCCGCAGCTGGAACATCACATTTAAAGTTTAAAAATGTCCACAAGCCATCAGTCTTGAAACTTGCTATCCCTGGTTCAATTGCTGCATTTATAGGTGCATTCTTTTTAAGTAATATTAATGGTGATTTCATCAAACCATTTATCTCAATTTTCTTATTATCTTTAGGTATTTATATCATTTACCAATTTCTATTTAAAAATAAACCAGATGAACCAAAAATTACTGGTGTAAAAAAGATATCTAATTTTGTTTTAGTACCACAAGCTGCAGTAGCTGGATTACTTGATTCAATTGGAGGTGGTGGCTGGGGACCCGTAAACACACCTATGTTATTATCAAGTAAAAAATTAGAACCAAGGTACGTTGTTGGTACAGTTTCAGCAAGTGAATTTTTTGTAACTATTGCTTCTTCGATAGGTTTTTTAATATTTTTAGATTGGTCATCAATCAATTGGATTTTAGTATTATCCCTAAGCTTAGGTGGCGTAGTAGCTGCTCCTATATCAGCTTGGTTAGTCAAATCTTTACCAGTTAGTGTCCTTGCAATAGGAGTTGGAGGTCTTATAATATTTACAAATGTAAGTTCATTGGCTAGCTTATATATTAATAATGCACATATTATTTGGTCTATTAAAATAGTGATTATTCTATCTTGGTTATCATTAGTATTGGTAACATTTTATAAAAGTAAATTTAAAAAATTAAACACAAGTACATAAAAACAAGACAAAAACCCCTCTCAATCATTGCGGATGAGAGGGGTTTACTGTGGCAATATTTGTGCACTCAAAAATAAAAAAGCCCATAACCACAAGGGTTATAGGCTATATAATGGAGACGGCGGGAGTTGAACCCGCGTCCAGAGATCCTGATACAAATGTTTCTACGTGTGTAGTCTAGTCGTTAAGGTTTCGCGTTGTCTCAGGGGACTGACACCCGAAGACAATGCTAGCTTGATTAATCTCTTCTCGCCAGACTTCAAACGGCAGTGACGAGCGTATCCTACTTAAGTTGAATCACGTTAACGGCACATAGGCGATGCGGTTAGGTGATGCAGAGTGCTATTACGCAGCTACTGCTAAATTATCTTGTTTGCCAGTTATTATAACTGTTGTGTTGATGACGAAGACAACCCTCCGACACGCTTCATAAGCTCGGGGACCCCTGTCGAATCCGTAACGTCCCCTCAATAAGAAATATACTTCCTTTTAACAGAAGTATATTTAATCTTAACAATTTTTGATTGATTTTTCAATACAAATTGCTTAATATCGTTGTTTCATTGCTCTTTCAACGTCACGTTTTGCTTCTTTTGCTTTTAATGCATGTCGCTTATCATAGTCACGTTTACCTTTAGCTACACCTAAAAGAACTTTGCAGTAACCGTTTTTAATGTAGAGTTTAAGTGGAATTAATGCATACCCTTTTTCTCTTGTAATACCAAAGAGTTTATCGATTTCTTTTCTTTTTAAAAGTAATTTACGGTTTCTCAATGGATCATGATTAAATCGGTTACCTTCTTCATATGGCGCGATATGCATGTTATATACATACATTTCTCCATTAAATACACGCGCATATGAATCTTTTAAGTTTGCACTGCCTCGGCGAATGGATTTGATTTCAGTACCTTGAAGTACAATACCCGCTTCAACCGTATCTTCTATTGTGTAATCATGGCTTGCTTTACGATTTTGTGCTAGTGGTTTACTTTGAACTTTTGGCACATCCATCACCTACTTTCTATTTTTTCTTTCGTCTTGCTTTGTTTTTCACAGCTTTTGCTTTGTAATAAGGCTTTTTATCTTTCTTACCTTGTTTTCCTTGATTGCCGCCTTTTTTACCTTTAGCTCTACCTTTTTTATGCTTATTAGGTTTATCTTGTTCTTTAGCTGTACCACGTTTTTTAGCTTTGATAGTTTTTTCTCTTGCTAAGCGTTCTCTATTCTTTTCAGCTATTGGCATACCAACAATTTGAAAATCAATCATACGCTCATCAACGTTAACATTAATTACTTTAACTTCGACTTTGTCACCAATTCTAAATACTTTAGCTTGGCGCTCACCTATAATTGCCATATTACGCTCATCAAAGTTGTAATAGTCATCTGTTAAGTTAGAGATATGCACCATACCTTCAATTGTGTTCTCTAGCTCTACAAACATACCAAAGTTCGCTACTGAACTGATAATACCTGTAAACACTTCTCCAACGTGTTGAATCATATACTCTGACTTCTTCAAGTCATCTGTATCACGTTCAGCATCAATTGCTCTTCGCTCACGTTTAGATGTATGGTCAGCGATGTCTGGCAACATTTCTTCCCAATGTCTAATTTGTTTACTTTTCATAGATTTTTCAATTAAATATTTACGAATTAATCTGTGCACAATCAAGTCAGGATATCTTCTGATTGGAGATGTGAAATGTGTATAGTAATCTGCTGACAAGCCAAAGTGACCTAAATTATCTTCACTATATCTAGCTTGTTGCATACTTCTTAACATTAAAGTAGAAATAACCATTTCTTCTTTCTGTCCAGCAACTTCTTCTACAATTTTCTGTAATGTTGCAGGGTGTATGTCTTCACTTGAACCTTTAACAGCAAGTCCAAAGTTTGAAATAAATTCAAAGAATTGGTTTAATCTTTCTGCTTTTGGATTCTCATGGACACGATAGATAAATGGCACTTCGAGTTTACTAAAGTGTTCAGCAATTGTTTCGTTAGCAGATAACATAAAGCTTTCGATTAATCGTTCTGCATCATTTCTTTCTCTCACTTTAATGTCTGTAGGTATACCATCTTCATCTACCAATACTTGTGCTTCTTTAATATCAAAATCAATTTCCCCACGTCTTTTACGTTTAGCGATTAATTGTTTTGATAGTTGTTTAGCTAAATCAAGCATTGGTGTAATTTCTGAATACTTTTCACGAATGTCTTGATCGTCATTTTCAATAATGGCATTTACATCTGAGTATGTCATTCTATAATCTGAATGAATAACACTTTCAAAAATATCATGTCTGATGACTTCACCTTGTTGGTCTATTTCCATTCTACAACTCAATGTTAATCTATCTTCATGCGGATTTAATGAACAAATACCATTACTTAATCTGTGCGGAATCATAGGGATTACTCTATCGACAAGATATACACTTGTCGCTCTGTCATATGCTTCTTTATCTAACTCACTATTTTCTGTTACATAGTAGCTGACATCAGCAATACTAACTGTAAGTTCTGTTAAACCATTGTCTAAAGCTTTTACAGAGACAGCATCATCTAAATCTTTAGCATCTGCACCATCTATTGTAATTGTAAGTTCGTCCCTTAAATCTCTTCTACCTTTAATTTCGTCTGGACTGATTTGATCTGGTACATTTTCAGCTTCTTGAATAACATTATCAGGAAATTCAATATTAATACCATGTTGATATATGATAGATAAAATATCGACACCTGGATCATTCTTATGACCTAGAATCGCTTTAACATGACCTTCTGGGTTATGCGTACCATCAGCATATTCTGTAATTTCTACTAATACTTTGTGGCCTTCAATTGCACCAAGATTTTTACCTTTAGGAATAAAGATATCTTGTGTAATACGTTTATCATCAGGTAACACGAAACCGAAATGTTTCGCTTCTGTATAAGTACCAACTACTTGCGTAATATTACGTGTCGTAATTGCTTTAACTCTACCTTCAATCTTACCTTTATGATCTCCACGAGATGGCACAACTTCTACTAATACTTCATCGCCATCCATCGCTTTGTTAATTTGATTAGGTGGGATAAAGATGTCTTCTATTGTGTCATCTTCCGGTCTTAAAAAGGCAAATCCTTTTTTGTGTTGACTTAAAGTACCTTTTACAAGGTCTGATTTGTTACTTTTCTTCTTATATCTATCCGTTTTTGTTCTTTCTAGTTGACCCTTTTGTTCTAAATCAACTAGAACTTTAATTAATTCTTTAAATGAATCAGCATTACTAAGTCCTATTGCATCTTGAAATTCACTTACGGTCATAGGACTGTATTCTTTATCATTGATGATTTCTTCAACTTCTTCTCTTAGATTCATAGTGGGCCTCCTTTCTCGTTTATATTATGTGTGTGTTACTCGGACCAATCTAATGATTCTAAGAATTGATATACGTCTTCAAATACTTGTTCTTTTTCTTGTCCGATTGTTATAACATGACCAGATTCTTCATACCATTTAATATTTTTGTCATCAGAAGATGATTCATTATAAATAATATTAGCTGAATCAGGGTTAATCATTTCATCTAGTCTACCTTGTACAACATACAATGGATCAAATACTTCGTCTACTTGATCTCTCACACCTTGAATTGTTTCTTGTAAATCTTTCAAAGTATTCGTAGGATGAAAATGTTTCATTTCTTCTTCAATTTGTTCAGGTGTTTTGCCTTCATATTTTTTAAATTCTCTAGCATAATCTAACACACCTTCAAACATCGTGCCTTCAGTTTTTATATACATAGGTGAGCACATTGTTACAATACCTTTTACATCTCTGTTTAAACTTAATTTTAAACTGAATACGCCACCTAGTGATAATCCAGCTACTGCTATTTCAGTATATCCTTTTTCTTCTAAAAAATCATATGCATCTAAACAGTCTTTAAACCATACATATGGACTTGATTCCAAAATTTCTTCAGGTGGTCTACCATGACCTTCATAATGCGGAGCATATGATGTATACCCTTTTTTCTGTAAGTAACGTCCTAATTGTCTAACATCTGATGAATTACCTGTAAATCCATGTAAAAGTAATACTGCTCTTTTTCCTTCTTCAAAAAAGAAAGGTTTAGGTAATTGAATTCTCATGAATGACCATCCTTTAACATAATCTAGTTCTATTGTATCGTTTTTTTACTTGTATATAAATAAAAAAGTCCGACAATACAGTCGGACCACTACATTTTGAAGTAAGTAATTGCTAACATTAATAAGAAAAATAAAATTGCTAAAATAATTGTAACTCTGTGTAAAATTAAATCTATTCCACGTTGTTTTTGTTTTCCAAATAATTGTTCTGCTCCGCCACTAATTGCACCAGATAAACCAGTACTTTTACCTTCTTGAAGTAATACGACGGTAATCAATGCAATACAAACGATGATTAATAAGACGATTAAAAATGTATGCATGGACTCGGTCCTCCTGTCTATTATAACAGTAGCATTATAGCATATTTACAATATGCACTCAAGTTTTCATTAATGATACTCAACCGATATACCTAACGATGCTAACATTTCAAAATATGTTGGGCAAGTCTTTGATACACATGAAGGATCTAATAATTTAATCCCATCAACTTTAGTACCCATTAAACTTAATGACATTGCAACACGGTGATCATCATAAGTATCTAATGTAGCTGCTTTTACATCACCCGGTGTGATAGTCCAACCATCTTGATGTTCAGCAACTTCAATACCTAATTTTGTTAAACTTTCTGTTAATGCCGATACACGATTACATTCATGATGACGTATATGTTCTACACCTGTAATAGTAATTGGACCATCAGCAAATACAGCTAAACTGCCAATTGTTAAAGCTTGATCTGAGCAAGCATTCATATCAATTGTTAAGTTCCCTTTTAATTGTTCAGGACCAGAAATCACAACATAATCAGGACCTTTTTCAACAGTTGCACCCATTCTTTCAAGAATATCGACAACTTCTAAATCAGGTTGATGACTTTCCATATTTAAATGATTAATTTTAATCGTAGACTTATTAAGTGCTGCTAATGCCATAAAATAGCATGCTGTAGATAAGTCAGCTTCTAATGGTAAAGTAGCTGCTTCATACTCACCTTGTTCTACTTTCATATGTGTATAATCATCTGATACATCGACATGTATGCCAAATTGTTTCATCATTTCAATTGTAATATCCACATAAGCGCTTTGAACTATCTTAGTCGTAAGTTCTATTTCAGTTGGTTTGTTAAATAAAGGTGCCGCCATTAATAAACCACTTATAAATTGACTAGATTGATTACCAGCAATCGAAACTTTTCCGCCCGTTTCCGGTGCACCTTTTATAGTTACAGGTAACTGACCTTCTTTTTCAAGATACGTTAATTGAACACCTAATTGTTTTAACGCATCGTGTAAAGTCTTGTGAGGTCTACCAGCAAGTTGTTCAGTTGAAGTAATTGTGATTTCACTTTTCTCTTGAGTTCCTAAAATACCTGGTAAGAATCGTGCAGTCGTACCAGCAGAACCAATAAATACTTGTTGTTTCTCAGGTAACTCTGAACGATTAATACCTGTAATATGAAGTTCATCACCTACAGCTTCAACAGTCGCACCTAGTTTTTTAATTGTTTCCATACACCAGTATGTGTCATCACTCTTTAAGTATCCAGATAATTTAGAAGTACCCTTACTAAAACCAGCCAAAATAAAAGCACGATTCGTTACACTCTTACTACCCGGAATCATGACTTCTTTATTAAATGCTTCTTTAATAGGATGAAGAGATAATTGATCCACACCATCTAAACTAGACCAAGGTGATTTTGCACTTTTTAAATTAATCGTCATTATGATCCTCCTATAAAATTCATTGCCTCTATTATAGAACATTTTCAAATAGAATGAAATGATAAAATAGTATTGATTTAAAGCGTTAAAGAATTTGTTTGGTGAACGAGGTTGTGGGAGACGGGAGGTATATAGTGTGTGGAATTTAATTGTGTAGATAAGGATTTCTTGGTTTAATTTGATGTGGGGATACGACTTGGAGGATGTCTTGGCTTTAATCGGTGAGAGGATACGATTTGGGTAAACTCTTGGCTTTATTAGAAAGTTAAGCTACGAATTGGACCATCTCTTGGCTTTATTCAGAAGTTAAGCTATGACTTGGGCCATCTCTTGGCTTTATTAGGAAGTTAAGCGAATATGTCCATATAATTGTGTAATAAAAAAAGAGCCATATATAGCTCACTTTAGTACAATGTAATCGACTAAGAAAAAATTGTAGAGGTG